>SKHA01000265.1 GCA_007117185.1 Spirochaeta sp.
ACCACCCCGTGAGTATCAACCCCCACCTCCGCCAGGAGGTTGCTCATTCCCTGGGCCAGCAGCTGCGGCGCCGCAGCCTGGTAATCCAGCCCGGCCACCGCATACCCGTCGGCCTCCGCAGAAACCGGCGCGTCAAACGCCAGGGCGATCAGGTCACGGCTGAGCCAGGCGGAGTCCTTCCCTTCCAGGAGCTTCTTCTGCGTCCCCGGCGGGGTCACCTCTTCCAGGTGCTCGTATATCCCGGCCAGCGTGCCGTACTGCTCCAGGAGCTTGGCCGCTCCCTTGGCGCCAATCCCCTTCACCCCGGGAACGTTGTCCGAGGTGTCACCCACCAGGGAGAGGTAGTCCAGGATCTGCTCGGGCCAGACCCCCCAATCGCGCATAACCCCATCCCGATCCAGTTCCTCAAGTCCGCTCTTGCCGGGTCGCAGCACCCGCACCCCCTGGTCCACCAGCTGCAACAGGTCCTTGTCCCCGGAGATGACCCGGCACTCCCTGTTCTCGCGGCGGCACTGTGCGGCCAGGGTGGCCATCAGGTCGTCCGCCTCGTACCCATCGGCACGGATCACCGGCACCCCCAGCAACTGCAGGATCTCCTCGATCACCGGAATCTGGCTGTGCAGATCCTCCGGGGTCTTCTCCCGGGTTGCCTTGTACTGAGGGTACTTGTCGTGGCGAAAGGTGGGGCCCCGGGAATCCATGGCCACAACAAACTGTCGCGGCTGGTAATCACGGTAGAGAGAGATGAGGGTACGTAAAAAGCCGAATACCGCTGAAGAGTTCTCGCCACGGGGGTTCCGCAAGGGGCTGCGGATAAAGGCGAAGTAGGAGCGGTAGATGACGCTGTACCCATCCAAAACATACAGCGTGTCGTTCATAGCGCCTTATACCACGGAGCAGCACTCGCTGACTACGCAGGTTGAACTGTCCTCGGCATGATGTGATATATTGTGCGCATGGGACGACGAGGAAACAGATCCAGATCGAGAAATCGTTCGGGTCAGCCCGCTCAACAGGGCCAGCAGGATCAGCCCGCCAAGGGCGGATCAGGAAAAGCTCAGCAGACCCGCAGCCGCCAGGGTCAGGGCCGTCAGGGCCAGGGCAGAGGTCAAGGCCGTCAGGGCCAGGGAAAAGGCCAGGGGCGCCCCGCCCGCAAGATCCCCTTCGATCCGGAAAAGCACTATCTCCCGGAGCCCGTTCCCGAGCGTGACTACGAGCCCTGCCCCATCTCGGGCAAGGAAATTGACGATATCGCCAGTGCGATTGCCCACCCCCAGACGGGACGCCCCGCCCGGTTCGAAAGCGTAGTGGAAAGCCTCTCCGCGCAATGTGAGGAAGAGATCAACGAGGACCAGCGCATCGCCTACCTCGGCCGGGGCACCTTCGGCCTGATCACCTTCGAGAAGGTTCCCGGCAAGAGTCAGCCCATGCTGGTGGTCAAGAAGTATTTCGAATACGAGGATAATGAGAAACACACCTGGCGCCGTGAGCTGGCACCGGGCATCTCCCGGGACTACGTTCCCCACCCGCAGCCGTTGTCGGACCTGTACACCTCCGAGGAGATCGCCGCGTTTCCCCGGTTTGACGCCTCCGGTTCCGGTTTCTCCAGCAGGTCCTAGCAGCGCCCGGTCCCGGCCACCGTCCCGCCAGCCACCGGGCGGACGGGCAACGGGCTAAACCGAGACGTCCACCATATTTCCCCCGTGAGTTGCCGGTCTGAATACCGACTGGGGGCTCCGGACCACCGTTCCCTCGGCAAGCCGCTCAGCAATGATCGCTGTCTTCTCGCCGAGAACCTTACGGTTGCGAAAGTGAAGCCGCTGGGCTTCACCGTGAAGTTCACGGATCCGGGTGGTCAGATCGGTTTCCGTGTCAATGAAATTCTCCTGCGGTGTCAGCGACGCGAGTCCGCTGCGCAGCGACCGGAGCATTTCCAGCTCTTCCTGCCCCGCACGAACTGTCGCCTCCAGACTGAGGGTATCGTCGTTCTGAATCGCTCGGTACTGAGCCTGGAGCACGATGATATATTGCTCCAGATGAACCCTGATGAGGTCCTGCATCTCCGTCCGGCGGTCAGCCTGAAGATCAGCCGGCAATGTTGATTCCACCCACCGCCGCGGGTTGTCGACCCGCAGGGGTCTCACCCTCGATCTGCTTCCAGGCGTCCCGCAGGTTCACCATCAGAGCACGAATCTCTTTCAGCGGAGCTGCCTCCTTGCGGATGTTGCCCTCCATGAGCCGGTCGTTGAAAAAGAGGTACAGCCGCAGCAGGTTCTGCGCCAGCTCTCCCCCCTTCTCAAGATCCAGCGAGACGATAAGCTCCGTCACCACGTCCTGCGCCTTCACGACGGCGTTGTTCACCAGATCCAGCTGCCTGGTCTGGTCGTCCAGGAGCCTGAGCGCCAGGTCAATCTGCCTGACCGCTTCGTCGTAGAGCATCACAATGATGCGCCCCTGGGAAGCGGTCTTGACGCTGGTGTGTCGATACGCGTGTACGGAACTCTGCTGATACGCCATGTATCCTCCCTCTATCCTCTATCGTGCATTTTCCATCAGGGTCGATACGGGAACGACCCCGTACCCCTGTTCAATAAGTCCATTGATCAGAACGTCCAACCGGTGAAACAGGTAGTCGTCTCGCCCACC
>SKHA01000037.1 GCA_007117185.1 Spirochaeta sp.
GGGCAAAGAGCTTCGCCAGGAGCAGCCGGTTTCGCTCGCCTCCGGAGAGGGTGTACACCGGTTTGTTGGCGTCCTCGGGAGCAAAGAGGAAGTCCTGCATATACGCCGAGATATGTCGGTTGCGGCCGTTGATGGTGAGGGTATCGTACCCCTCGCCCAGGTTTTCCCGCACTGTCTTCTGCGGATCAAGGGCATCCCGGAGCTGGTCGAAGAGGACGTGCTGCACGTTGGCCCCGCGGCGCACCTGGCCGGCGGTGGCGGTGAGATCCCCCAGGATCACCCGGATGAGGGTGGTCTTGCCCGAGCCGTTGGGCCCCACAACACCCACCCGGTCGCCCCGGAGGATCTCCAGTTCCAGCTCCTGAAAGAGCGGCTCCGCCTCGGGGCTCCAGCGAAACGAGAGACCCCTGCTGGTGATCACCAGATCCCCGGACCGCTCCGCCTGGCCGATCTCCATCCGGGCGCTTCCGGCGCGGCTGCGTCGCTGCCGGTAGGCGTCCCTCATCGCCAGAAGACGACGCACCCGCCCCTCGTCGCGGGTCCGTCGGGCTTTGACCCCCCGGCGCAGCCACGCCTCCTCCTGGGCGCGTACCTTGTCCGCGGCGACGCGCTGCGCCTCTTCCTCCTCCAGGCGGCGGTCCCGGCGCCGGACAAACTCGTCGAAGTCGCAGTCGTGTCGGAAGAGGGTGCCCCGGTCCACCTCCAGGACCCGCTGGGCCAGCCGGCGGGCGAAGGCGCGGTCGTGGGTGACGAAGATCACCGCCACCGCCCGGGTGGTGGACAGGCGCAGGAGAAAATCCTCCAGCCAGATCACCGAGTCGATGTCCAGGTGGTTGGTCGGTTCGTCCAGCAGCAGCACCTGCGCCCCGGTGGCCAGCGTCCGGGCCAGAAGGACCCGCCGCAGCGCCCCACCGGAGAGGGTGTCCAGCGGCGCGTCAGGGGCCACCCCCAGGCGGGTGAGCATGCGCTCAAACTCGCCGGCGGCGCTGCCCTCGACGTCATCGTCATCGTGCGCCACCAGGGCGCCGGCGGTGCCGGTGAGTCCCCGGGAAACCTCTTGCCCCAGGTACGCGCATCCGGCACTTTCGGCGAAACGTACCGTCCCACGGTCCGCTTCCACCTCACCGGCGACGATCCGCAGCAGGGTAGACTTACCGGCGCCGTTGCGCCCCACCAGGCACAGCCGCTCTCCGGGCTGCACCGCCACAGTGACCCCCTCCAGAAGGGGGTCGCCACCGAAAGTTAGTCCAACGTCGTGTAGTGTCAGTACCGCCACGGGGCGGACGGTATCACAGAGAGCGGTTCATCCGCCAGTACAGCTCGTTCCACCGCAGCTCCTGCCGGAACTGCCTGATCCGCGTCTCTGCGTCGATCACCACCAGCTCCACCCCGGCGATCTCGGCGTAATCCTCCAGCATCTCCGTGGTCACCGCCTGGCTGTAACCGGTGTGGTGGGCCCCCCCGGCGAGGATCCACGCCGCCGCGGCGATCTCCAGGTTGGGCCGGGGAATCCACAGGGTCCGTGCTACCGGCAGCTGCGGCAGGGGTGCGTCCGGGGCCACCGCGTCCACCTCGTTGACGATCAGGCGCAGGCGGTTGCCCAGGTCGATCATCGAGGCGTTCAGGGCCGGTCCCGGGGGCGAGTCAAAGACCATCCGTACCGGGTCGTCCTTGCCGCCGATTCCCAGGGGGTGGATCTCCAGGCGGGGTTTCCCCGCGGCGATGGTGGGGCAGATCTCCAGCATATGCGCCCCCAGGACGCGCTCCCGCCCCGGCTCGAAGTGGTAGGTGTAGTCCTCCATGAAGGAAGTTCCCCCGGACAGCCCCTCTGCCATCACCTTCATCGCCCGCAGCAGCGCCGCAGTCTTCCAGTCGCCCTCGCCGCCGAACCCGTACCCGTCGGCCATCAGGCGCTGCACCGCCAGCCCCGGCAGCTGCTTGAGCCCGGTGAGGTTCTCGAAGGTGTCGGTGAATCCGCCGAAGCCGCCCTCTTCCAGGAACCCCCGCAGGGCCAGCTCCTGCCGCGCCGCGTAGGCCAGGGAGTCCTGCCGTTCGCCGCCGGGACGAAGCGCCGGGGCAACCTCGTAGAGGTCCAGGTATTCCTTCACCAGGGCGCCAACCTGCCCCTCGGTGACGCCGTCCATGTAGGGAACCAGGTCACCCATCCCGTAGCCGTTCACCGAGTAGCCCAGCTGGATCTCCGCCTCTACCTTGTTGCCTTCGGTGACGGCGACGTTGCGCATGTTGTCTCCGAAGCGGGCGATCTTTCCCCCCTGCTGGTCCCGCCACGCCGCCACGGCGCGGCTCCACGCCCCGATCTTCGCCAGGGCGGGTTCGCTCTGCCAGTGTCCCACCACCACCTTACGCTTCAGCGCCATCCGGGTGGCGATGAAGCCGAACTCCCGCCCCCCGTGGGCGCTCTGGTGGAGGTTCATGAAGTCCATGTCGATGCTGTCCCAGGGGATGTCCCGGCCGTACTGGGTGTGAAAATGAAGTAGCGGTTTGGTGAGCTGCGCCAGCCCGCGAATCCACATCTTCGCCGGCGAGAACGTGTGCATCCACAGGATCACCCCCCCGCACTCATCGTTGCTGCTCGCCTGCGCCATCGCCGCGGCGATCTGGTCGGCGGTGATGAGAAC
>SKHA01000062.1 GCA_007117185.1 Spirochaeta sp.
AAGTCGAGCAAATTATACCTTAAAAGGTATAATTAAACCTGAGAGGCGGCGGCTATACCCGATCGAGCATCAGCTTGAACTCGTAGTTCTGCGATCTTCCATCCAGTTCTCGATTTTTAACCCCTTTACTCTTGAGAACTCTCTTTGTTTGTTCGTCAGAAGAATTGCTTCTTTAATTCGGGAGCAAGCTTCGCCTTCAGATGCTGGGAAATCCATTTTGAAATGGACACATGCTGTTTCTTTGTGGCATCGAAATAGTCAAGTTCATCTGGTGGAACGTACCCGCGGGCAGCACACGCAGAGCACAGCCACAGGAAGGCGTCTGGCGATGGATGCGGTTACAGCTCCGGTACCAGCACCAGCTCGTCAAACTGACCCTGATAGAACGATACGCACTGCCTGACGCAGATCGACGCCATTCTCCGGTTGGCTTCCTCCGTGTTGGAGGCGCAGTGCGGGGTAAGCACGCAATTGTCCAGCGAACGCAGGTCGTGATCGTCGGCGGTGTAGGGTTCGTTCTGGAACACGTCCAGAGCGGCGCCGGCTATCGCCCGGGAGTCCAGGGCATGGAAGAGTGCCCCCTCGTCCACCAGTGATCCCCGGGCGGTGTTCACCAGAAAGGCGGTGGACTTCATCTGCTCCAGAAACGTCTCGTTTACGATAGCGTCTGTCTGCGGCGAGGAGGGGAGGTGGAGGGAGACGAAGTCCGCTGAGGCCAGACAGGAGGGGAGGTCGGTGAAGTATGCATCGACTAACGCCGCTCCCTCCGGGTCGAGTGTTTCCCGGAGGCCGAACGCAAGCACGCGCATCCCGAAGCCCTGACGGGCAATGCGGGCAACCTCCCGGGCGATGCGACCAAAGCCGATGAGCGCGATCGCTCTGTCGCGCAGCTCCACACCGGTTGTCCGTTCCCACTGACCCTTCCGCACCGCTCCGTCCAGGGCGCAGATCCCCCGGGCCAGAGAGAGGACAAGGGCAACAGTGTGTTCCGCTACCGCTCTTTCCAGCACCCCCGGGGTGTATCCTACGCGGATGCCCCCGCTCCGGCACAGGTCCAGCGGGATCGCGTTGTAGCCGACACCAAAGCGTTGCACCAGCGTGCCCGGCCGTAGCGCCTGGAAGAACTCGTCGGAGTAGCGCTTGGTGCCGAATATGAAGACCTCCGCCCCTTCAGCGTGGGCGTCCAGTGCCCGCGCTTCATCCAGCGGATCGATCTGGACGAATACCAGCCCCTCCTGTCGGGCTGCATCGTCAAAGACGGCGTGGGCGCGCGCGTATATCGATCGTTCCACAACAACGTTCATCCTGCCGGAGTCCTCCTTCCGGGATAGTACCGAACATCACCGGTGCCGTCCAACGATGCCGACGCAGGGGGAGTGGCTGGCTGGTGCTGCCCTGTGCTCTCCTGGCAGTGACGGGGGATCGGAGCGAGTTCCTGGATGCAGTTTTGCGCACCGGGCGGCAGCGTGGTCGAGTCTACGCCTTCCAACGTTACCTTGCGCTCTTTCTTAATTAAAGATAGCGCTTTATCTTTAACTAATGGGTCTGGTAAGGAAAAGATGGAAATGGTAACTATCGTTCCGGCAGGCGGGAACGATCGTTTCGCTGCGCAGTCCCTGTCGCTTGAAATCTCCCTGATAACTCCATTTATCTGGTGATCCCGGGTGCTGGCCCGGATCTTGCTTCACAGTTCCCATGACAGTACGTATGTTCCGTCGTGCCACCCTGGTGGTGGTACTCTTTTCCTTCACGGTTACCCTGCCGGCACAGTCCGTTTCGTTGCCTACCTATACCCAGGCCCGGGACCGTACCATTCTCTGGACGGTGTTGGGCATTCTGGGGGTTGGTCTCAGTATTGCAGGGTGGGTGCGAACCACCGCCGAAGACTCCCACGCTGCCAGTTCCGGTGAGATCCTTTTCGACTCAACCCTCCTGATGGGCGGTGTCACATTGGCGACATTCGCACTGTTCTACGGGCCTCCCAACTACAGGATCATGGAGCAAACCCGACCGCCAGCCCCGCAGTGGCAGCCTCCGGAGACCTCAGAGCAGGACACCGAGGACGTCCGCCACGAGGAACCAGGTGACCTTCGTCATCTGGTTCGCCTGCCGTACCCGGAGGTTCAACAGGCCTTTGCTGAGGGAATCCTGGACGGCGAGAGCCGGGATGTCCTGGGGGCATCGCTGGTATTCCAGGCGGCGTTCCACAACGACGACCCGGCGGTGTACCGCCTCTTTCTTGAGGCAGGCACACCTCCTGATGTGCGCGACCAGAACAACCGCAACCTTCTTCACGTGATGACGGGGCGGCGCATGGCTGAAGAGATTTCCTGGTTGATGGAGCAGGGGGTCTCACCCCTGCAGGCAGACAACCTCGGGCGCACTCCCCTGGGTATGGCTTTTTCGGACTCCAGCAAAACGGCAGAGGCCGAACGATGGGCCCTGGTGGAGCCCATGCTCACCACCATGGCATCCCGCCGGGATGGCGATTTCTTTGCTTCGTTTGAAGAAGAACGTTCGGCGATGAACAGGACGGAACTCGAGCGCCTCATCTGGCAGGAAGTTCTGAATGCCGACGGAACTCAGCAGCTGGCGGAAGATCTGATTACCGCCGGTTTACCGTTGCACCTGCCGAATCG
>SKHA01000143.1 GCA_007117185.1 Spirochaeta sp.
CACTCTGACAATCAGGGCCACCGATCTGAAGGTCAGCTTTGAGACAACCATTTCTGTAACGGCCACCGAAGAGGGAATTACTACCGTCTTCGGTGAGAAGCTCCTGGGGATCCTGCGCTCCCTGCCCGGCGGCGAAGTTGAGTTCGAACAGAACTCTCAGAAGACAGGTGAGAACTTCGTGATTCGGCCCAAGTTCAAGGATATCGATTTTCGGCTGCGCAGTATTCCCGCAGACAAGTATCCGGAACTGCAGATCTCCGTGGACGGAGGCTACTTCGAGTTCTCCCAGGCCAGCTTCATCGAGATGGTCTCCCAGACCGCCTTCGCCGTATCCGACGATGAGACGCGGTTCTTCATGAACGGTGTCTACATGGAATCGGACAATTCCTCTCTGGTGATGGTTGCCACTGACGGGCGGCGACTGTCGCTGATCAGCGAAGACATGCCAGCGTCGCTTGACTCTTTCGACGGGGTGATTATCCCGCCGAAGGTTCTGAACCTGGTGCGTCGCCTGGCCACCGGTGAGGGAACCCTGCGTATCGCCGTGGCGGACAAGCATGTCTTTTTCTCCTTCGGCAGCCACTTCATCTCATCGGCGCTGATTGACGGACAGTTTCCCAATTACCGGCGGGTGATCCCCGAGTCCCAGCAGTATCAGGTGATGCTTGATCGGCAGGAAATCACCGAGGCGCTGAAGCGGGTTGCTATTCTGGTAGAAAAATCACACCGCATCTATGTTGATCTTTCTGCGGGACAGTTGCAGATTCGCAGCGAAGAGAGCGAAGTGGGAATTGCCCGGGAAAACATAGCCGTGGACTATCAGGGTCCGGAAACGTCCATCGCCCTGAACTACGTGTACCTCATGGATCCCCTGAAAGTCATGAGTACAGAAACTGTTTCCATGCACTTCACCGAATCGAACAAAGCGATAACCCTCTATCCGGAGCCGCGGGACCGCTTCTTCCACATCATCATGCCGATGCAGGTTCAGTAGTCTCCGCGCAGTAGTGGGTTTTCAACAGATCCGCCTGTATCAATTTCGAAACCTGAAAGACACCACCCTGGATGTGGCGGCCGGCCAGGTTTTTCTTGTGGGACAGAACGGACAGGGCAAGAGCAACTTCCTGGAGACACTGTATCTGCTCAGCTATGGAGGCAGCTTTCGTACTCGCCGCGACCAGGAGTTGTGCCGCGGCGGAACCGACGAGATGGCCCTGGACGGACAGTTTATAAGCACCGATGAAGAGCTTTCTGTCTCCATCCGCTTTCGCGGGGGAAAAAAGACGATCTCCGTGGATGATCAGAACCTGACAGACCGGCGGGATCTGGTATCGCGGATTCCTACCGTTGTCTTCCGCCACGACGATATGGCCTTCGTCAACGGCTCTCCGGATATGCAGCGCTGGTTTGTCGATCAGACCCTGAGTATGTATCAGCCGGTCTACATCGATCAGCTGCGACGGTACCGCCGCATCCTGCGCAACCGCAACCAGCTTATTCGGGATCGCCGCGACGAGGGAATGATGGCGGTATACGACCAGCAACTGGCTGAAAGCGGCCTGGAGATTCAGCGAGAGCGGGCCCAGGTGCTGCAGGCGTTCAACCGCGTCTTCCAGGAGGAGTTTCACCAGATCTCCGGGATCTCCGGAACGTTTGTTCTTGACTATCGCCCGGGGTGGCGCGGGCTGGAACGACCTGATGAGGTAGTTGCTCACCTGCGCAGCCGCCGGGCTCAGGAGGAAGCGCTGCGAACCACCACCAGCGGGCCCCACCGGGATCGGGTTCTCTTTCGTCTTGACGGGATGGATTTTCTGCAGCGGGCCAGTACCGGCCAGACCCGGTTGGTATCGCTCATACTACGGGTGGCCCAGGCCAGGTTTTTTGCGGAGCAGACAGGGCGCCTTCCGGTACTGCTTCTGGACGATGTACTTCTCGAGCTGGATGGAGAGAAGCGAGCCCGCTTCGTGGGCCGGTTGCCCCGGTCTGAGCAGCGGATCTTCACCTTTCTTCCCGGTGAACCCTACAGGGACTACCTGAGCGAGGATACCCTGGTGTATGCTGTCAGCGATGGAACATTCCAACGAGCGGAGCGCCCGTGATCTGGTCTCGCGACTGATCGACAGCTTTGGTGCCCGGGACGAACATGGGGTGGTTCCCTTTGTCAGGAGCTGGCCTGAGATCGTCGGGCGAGACCTGGCGGCACATTCTCAAGTCAGGGATATCCGCCATGGTGCGCTGATCCTCGGGGTGGACCATCCGGCGTGGATGCAGCGGTTGCACATGGACCAGGACAGAATTCTGGCGCAGGTACAGAAGCGGTTTCCCTCCTTGAACGTGCGCTTTTTGCAGATGATCATCGTTGAGCGGCTGGATTCTCCCTGGGCGGGGCCGGCGCCAGCGAAAGACCACCCGGGAGCACCCGAAACGGTAGCAGCAGGCGACGAACCGCCGATACCAGCGCCCCCGGTGGAGCTGCCACCGGAAGGACAGGCGACCCAGGACGCGGAGTTTCTGGCCCACCTGGAGGGGTTGGGGCGCGCCCTGGAGCGCCGCAGGAAGGATTAACGGAACACTCGCGTTGACACAGTTTCCTGCACGCCGTTATACTGCGCCACTGTTACGAATTGACGAG
>SKHA01000314.1 GCA_007117185.1 Spirochaeta sp.
GATGGTCATGGAGCGGCTGCTGCGGGTGCTCCTTCTTGAGGACTACAACACCCGGGTGGTGATGTTCGGTACGGTGATGCTGGGGGTGGCCGGCGGGGTAGTGGGGGTGTTTCTGCTTCTTCGACGGCGTTCCCTGCTGGCCGACGCGGTGAGCCACGCGGCCCTACCAGGGGTAGCAATCGCCTTTATCGTCTCCCTGCAGCTGGGCGGTACCGGCCGGTCTCTGCCGGTTCTGCTGCTCGGTGCACTGCTTGCGGGTCTGGCCGGGATGGGCTGTGTTCTGGGTATCACCCGTTTCACCCGTCTGTCCCAGGACGCGGCGCTGGGGATCGTGCTGAGCGTCTTCTTCGGATTCGGTACCGCCCTGCTGGGCATCATCCAGAAGATGCGGGGCGCCCCCGCGGCGGGACTCAACTCCTTCATCTACGGTAAAACCGCGTCGATGATCCGCTCTGACGCGATCCTTATCGGTGCTGCGGCGCTGGCAATCATCATTCTCACAGTGCTCCTGTTCAAGGAGTTCCGGCTGATAACGTTTGACGGAAACTTCGCCGCCGGTGACGGATGGCCTGTTCAGCGCCTGGATTTCCTGCTGATGTCCCTGACGGTTGTTGTCACTGTGCTGGGGCTACAGGCGGTGGGGGTTGTTCTGGTGGTAGCAATCCTGATTATCCCGGCGGTAGCTGCCCGCTTCTGGACAGACCGTCTGCAGGGGATGGTGATCATTTCGGCCACAATCGGTGCTATCGGAGCGTACCTGGGCACCGCCATCAGTGGCCTGGCCCCCCGACTGCCGGCGGGAGCGATCATCGTGGCGGTCCTGGGGGCGTTCTTTACGTTGAGTTTGCTCTTCGGAGCGCGCAGCGGGCTGGTTCGCCGGTTTATGGAGCAACACCACCTGGCCCGGAGGGTACGGCAACAGAACCTCCTGCGGGGGTTGTGCGAGTGGGATGAGACGCACCGGGAAGGGTCCCTGGCTGAGCAGGACCGGTACCTGCTGACCACCCGCGAGTGGCGGAGATGGGAACTGAAGCGGGGCATGAGGGATCTTGCCCGGCGTGACCTTGTCTACCGCCTCGGGCAGGGGCCCTGGCTTCTCACCTCCCGCGGCCGAACCGCCGCCAACCGGGTCACCCGCAACCACCGCCTCTGGGAAGCGTACCTGCTGGCGTACGCCGACACGGCGGCGGCCAACGTGGATCATGGCGCTGACTATATCGAACACGTACTGGGAGAGGAGCTGGTAGCGGAACTGGAGAAGTCGATGCCCCAGTTCAGTCCGGCGGTGCCGGAGAGCGTTCACGCCCTGACCGGCTCAGGGATTCAGGAGAAACGTGATGCTCTGGACTAGTATGGACAGCTGGATCGTCGTTGCCGCCGCTCTGGCGGGGATATCCTGCGCGCTGGTGGGAGCGTTCCTGGTTCTCGAAAAGATGAGCATGATGGGCGACGCCATCAGTCACGCAGTCCTTCCGGGGATTGTGGTGGCCTTCATCATAAGCGGTACCAAGTCCGGGGGGCTCATGTTTGTAGGGGCTACCGTCGCCGGTGTCTTGACCGCCGTTCTGGTGCAGCTGATTCGGCGTCACGGTCGGCTGGAGGAAGGCGCGGCGATGGGAGTGGTCTTCACGGTGCTCTTTGCCATCGGCCTGATTCTGGTGGAACAGGCGGCCCACCACGTGGATATCCATCCGGATCACGTCCTGTTTGGAGCTGCTGAACTGGTACCGTTGTACACGGTGGATCTTCTTGGAATGATCGTTCCCCGGGGGGTGCTTATCCTCTCGATCGTCCTGATTGTGAATCTTGCCGTGATCATCCTTCTGTTCAAGGAACTGCGTCTGGTCACCTTCGATCCCGCCCTGGCCACCACCCTGGGGATCAACGCCCGGTGGATGAACTATCTGCTTATGGCCCTTGTTGCCCTGACAGCGATGGCTTCGTTTGAGGTGGTGGGGAGTATTCTGGTTATCGGGATGATCATCGTTCCCGGGGCCATTGCCCATCTGCTGACCCGCCGGCTGGTACCCTTCCTGCTGGTGAGTGTCGCCGTGGCCGTCGTCGCTGCCGGCGGCGGGCATGTGGCGGCGATCACCGTACCGCCGCTGTTCGGATTCGAGGACACCAGCACCGCCGGATCGATGACCACCCTGCTGGGGATACTCTTCCTGCTGGCATTTCTGCTGGCTCCTGACGGTGGGGTTGTCTCCCGGGGTATCTCCCTCTTCTCCCGGCGTCTGCGGATTACCATGCAGGACGTACTGGGGTTGCTGATCCGGGATGTGGAAAAGGAACCTGACGGCGGGGACGGCCTCTCCCTGGCCCGGATGATCGACCTGGAACGGACGCCCTTCAGCGGCTCAACTCCGTCGCTCCGGCTGGCCCTGACGGTGCTGCGTCTGGGGGGGCGGGTTACCCGCAGGGACGGGGTCTACCGACTCACTGACTCAGGCCTCGTTGTCGCCCGGCAGCTGTTGCGCTCGCACCGGTTGTGGGAACGGTTTTTCTTCGATGAGGGAAAAGTGGAGCTTCCGGAACTGCACCCTGCGGCAGACTATCTGGAGCACTATACCGACGCGGACCTGCGGGACGCGCTGGCGGCGAAAACCACCAACGGAACCACCGGGGCGAC
>SKHA01000269.1 GCA_007117185.1 Spirochaeta sp.
AGCACGGCGGCTGAGCCGCAAAAGGGTTCGACGTAGTTGTCGATCTCGCCAAACCGCGCCCAAATGCGCGAGGCTACCCGCGCCTTGCCGCCAAACCACGGGAACGGCGCAACCAAATCTGGCATAGCCCCGGCATCTTCTGGCTCAACATCATCTGGCGCATACCCCCCGCCCGGCTCAGGCATCGTCAACGCCGCCGCAGCTTTCTCAACTTCCGGAGGGAAGGCGCCTTCAAAGCCGCGGGTCAGGGTGATCAGCGTCCGCTCGAGCCCCGGCTCATCCGCCCGGGCGATCAGCTCCAGCACCTCCCCCCGGGGGTGGCTGCGGGGGTCATCCCAGGAGCGAAAACCGGCCCGGACCACATCGCCGTCGCGCAGTCTGGCGGTCTCGGCGGAGGGGGAAACCACCAGCGCCCGGGCAAACCGCCGGTCCTCGGGGTATACCCGGAGCTCCTTGCCACGAATGCGGACCCGGCCAATCAGGGGAGCCGTGTTTCGATCCAGGACCCGCAGGATCCGTCCAGCAGGTTTTTCCCTGGCGGAGTCGGGAAAGAGTTCAACTTCCACGGTGTCACCGCTTCCTGCGGTGCGAAGATGATCGTACGGAATAAGCACGTCCGGTCCCTCTTGAGGGTTCACAAAACCGAAGCCGCGCCCGGTAAGGGAGAGAGTCCCTTTTACTACAACAGATTTCATACCACAATCAGTGACCGATACCGGGGATACGGTCAAGTCCACCTTGACGTTACCGCTGGATCTTCCCATTTTCAGGAGATGGATTTTGTGGAAATGGATGAATTCCGGTGGGATCGCAACAACCTGGATCGGACCGCGTCTCCGTATCTGCAGCAGCACACTGAGAATCCGGTGTGGTGGCAACCCTGGACCGAGAGGACGATCGCCCGGGCCAGGGAGGTAGACAAACCGCTGTTTGTCTCGGTGGGTTACGCTACCTGCCACTGGTGTCACGTCATGGCCGCGGAGGCGTTCTCCAACCCGGCGGTGGCACGAAAGCTGAACGAAGAGTTCGTCAGCGTCAAGGTGGACCGGGAGGAGCGTCCCGACATCGACCATTTTCTGATGCAGTTCCTCCTGGCCACCCGTGGTCACGGAGGCTGGCCGCTGAACGCGTTTCTGACCCCGGACCTCAAACCGATGCTCGCGCTGACCTACGTCCCGGTTCAACCCCGGCAGGGACTGCCGGGGATGGTGACAATTCTCGATAAAGTGACGGAGTTCTTCACTACCGACCGGCACCGCCTGCAGCACTTCGACCTGTGGAAGGGTGTGGACAAGGAGGCGCTGCGGGAGAAAGAGGCCCGGGAAGGTGTACCTCAGGAAGAACAGGACTCGCCGCGGCACCAGGCGATCGCCCGCAGCGAGAACCTGCTCCGCCGGCTGGACCGGCAGTACGGCGGTTTCGGGAGTGACACCAAGTTCCCACCTCACAGCTCGCTGATCTTCCTGCTGCACGTCCATCAGATGTATCCGGACACCCCCATCCGGGAAGACCTTGAGAGGGCGCTGCGACTCACCCTGGACGGGATGGCCAAAGGGGGGCTGCACGACCATCTGCAGGGTGGGTTCTTCCGCTATTGCGTTGACCGGCAGTGGACGATCCCCCACTTTGAGAAGATGCTGTACGATCAGGCGATGCTCCTGTGGGTATACAGTCTGGCGTTCAAGGTCCTTGGTGACCCGTGGTATCGTTCCGTCGCCGAGGGCGTCGTCACCTGCCTCCAGGAGAGCTTCACCAACGCCGACGGCGTGTATATCTCCGCCCACGATGCAGACACGCAGCACCACGAGGGTCTGACCTACCTCTGGGACGACCATGAGATTCCGACGGAACTGCAAGACTTCTTTCTGCTGCTTCCCGGAGGAAACTTCGAGGGTAAACATCACCTCCTGCGCCGGGACCCCGGGGAACCCCCTGAGTCCGTTCGGAGCAGTCTTGACATGATGCTGCAGATCCGTCGCAGCCGGGTCCAGCCGGAACAGGACGGCAAAATCGTGACAGCCTGGAACGCTCTGGCGGCAACAGCGCTGGTGCAGGCCGGCCGCTTTCTTGAGCGTCCGGATCTCATCCGGCGGGCCCGGGAGATCTATGAGACGCTGAGTCGAACCAACACAAACACAGATGGACTGTGGGTGCGCAGTTCCCTCGGCAGCGCCAGAAACGAAACCCGATCTCTTGAAGATTACGGAGCGGTTCTCCTGCTGGTGACGATGCTGACCGAGGACGCAGCAACCAGGGAGGAACGGGATACCCTGCTGTCCCAGGCGCGGAAGCTCCGCCGACAGGTGCTGGAGTTCCGCACATCCCGGGGGTGGCTGTATACCATCGCCGGAGATCTTCCGGCGATACCGGCGGATACCTTTGACAGCCCCACCCCCTCACCGGTCTCGCTGGCAGAAGCTGGGCTGTACCGCCTGGCGCTGTTACAGGGCGAGGAGACTCCGGGAATACCCTTTGGAGACGACACCCACCGCGATTTTCACAACTACATCGCCCTGGCCGCCGCCGGAGAATTCTACTTTCTGGAGCAGCCGGAGTTGACACCCTGGAGCGGATTGCCCCCGCAAACGACGCGGATTTTGCGCGACAAGGCCACCTGGTGCTTCCGCGGG
>SKHA01000031.1 GCA_007117185.1 Spirochaeta sp.
CCGTCCCCGGGCGATCTACACCGGATCATTCGAGGCCAGATATGTCCCGATTGAGGAGCGATGAATTAAGAATGATTCTTAATAAGGCTGGCCTTTTAAGCGCAGTGCTGTTATACTTTAGTCTTAAGACGAAAGGAGCAATCATATGATGGCACAATCGACAATGGACAAATCAACCACCGAGGCGGTGGGGCGCAAACTGAACACCCTGCTGGCAGACTTTCACATCGTTTACGGGCACCTGCACGCCCTGCACTGGAATGTGGAGGGTCCCAACTTCTTCACTATCCACAAGGAACTGCAGGGTATGTACGAGCAGATGGCAGAGTTCATCGATGACACCGCAGAGCGCATTCTGATGCTTGGGAACCGTCCTGCAACCACCTACAAGGAGTATCTGGAGACCACCTCCCTTGCAGAGTTGCAGAGCCGCAAGTATTCCGCCGAGGAAGTGGGGCAGCTGGTTCTGAAGGACCTGGCCCACGTGATCACTGAGGTGCGCACGCTGATCGAGACCGCCGGCGAACACAACGACGAGGGAACTGCCGACTTTGGTGTTTCCATGCTTCGGGAGTTTGAGAAGCAGAACTGGTTCTGGAGCGCCTTCTCTGGCTGATCCGTTCGCAATGAACAGATGCGTATGCCCCTGCCGGATTGTTCCGGTGGGGGCGTTCTTTTTTTTACCGCACCTCTGCTATACTCACATCTTATGCGACGGCTAGCATTCTGGAGCGCTGCAATCAGCGCCGTATTTGTGATGCTGGGAGTTTTCTCCTGTGCAACACCACCGGAACCGGTTCCGGTTCCTCCTGAGGTGGATCCGGTGGAGGTTCTCCCTGTTGAAGAACCGGACCCGGTAGAAGATGTCTACACCAGTATCAGCCTCTCCATCGCGACGGGTGATCCCGAGGAGGCGCTGGCGACGTTCCTGCGGGCCGAGCTGGACGATCCGGATTCACCGGATACCACGGTGCTTCTGGCAAATCTGTACATATCCGCCGGCGATCCCGCCCAGGCGGAGGAACTGCTGCGGC
Source organism: Spirochaeta sp. (assembly GCA_007117185.1). GTDB lineage: Bacteria > Spirochaetota > Spirochaetia > DSM-27196 > Alkalispirochaetaceae > Alkalispirochaeta. Next base: position 1,035 of record SKHA01000031.1, read on the forward strand.
AGGTTCTGGTAGAGCATCCCGACCACCAGGGGGCGCTGCTGACCCTGGCGTTGCTGGCGGGCGCCCGGGACGATGCCGAGGAGGAACGGGAACTCCTGCAGCGTCTGCTGGCGGTAAACCCGTCGCAGCCCCAGGCGAACGCGGCGCTGGGGGAGCTTCAGCTCCGGCAGCGGCAGTTCTCCGCCGCAGAGGATGCGTTTCGCACGGCCCTGCAGGAAGATCCGGAAAACCTGGTTGCCCTGGTGGGGATGGGTAACGTCAAACTCCGCACCTCCCAGCCTGAGGTGGCAGAGGAGTTTCTCTCCCTGGCGATAGACGCCGCCCCGGAGTACTCCTTCGCCTGGGCAGACCGCAGCCGTGCCCGAGCGCTGCAGCAGAACTTCCGGGAAGCGGAGAGTGACCTTGAGCAGGCGATCCAGCTTGACCCGGATTTCTCCTGGCACTTTTTTGACCGCGGGCGGGTGCGTCTGGAACGTAACGATCCTGCCGGCGCTCTGGAGGACTTCAACGAGGCGCTGATCCGGGACTCCCGGAACTTCATGGGCTACGTCCTTCGGGGGCGCACCCACGATCTTCTTCAGGAGCGCGACGCGGCGATAGCGGACTACCGCACCGCCCTGGAACTGCGTCCGGACTACCTGCCGGCGCGTTCGCCCCTGGCGGTTCTGCTCTTTGAAGCGGAGCAGTTCCAGGAGGCGGCTACGCAGTTTGATCGCGCGTTCAGAGACATTCACCCCAACGACCCGAAGGATCACAGTCTGATCCTCCTCTCTTCGCTGAGCCGCTCCTTTGCTGGCGACCCTCGTGGTGGGCGTCAGTATCTGGAGCGTATGGCTACGGAGCTGCCGCGAACGGGGCTGGTCGCCGACATGGCTCGCTACATGGCCAACCCAGGATCTGATCAGTACATCTTTCGGGTGGTCACCCAGGAACAGGACCGCTTTCTCCGGACCCGGATGAAGTTCTTCCTGGCGGCGCAGTACGAGCTGCTTGGCCGCAGCGGGAGTGCCCGAGCGCTCTACCTGGAAGTGCAGGATGAGAACATGCGCGGCTTCGTGGAGACCCGGCTGGCCCGGGCACGCCACGCGTTCCTGGTAGGAAACCTCTGAATGGGTAGGGAGCGGCCAACGGTCTCATTCAGGGATCTGGTGGCCCACCTGGATCCATCGAGACCGGTGGTTGTCCAGGCCCATGATTTTCCCGACCACGATGCGGTGGCCACCGGGTTTGCCCTGGCGGAACTTCTGAAGCGCCGCCAGTTCTCCGTCAGTCTCTGCTACGGAGGGGGAATCCAGAGCGAATCCCTGCGCGACGCGATCAGCGCCCTGGAGATCGAGATCTCCTCCATCAAGGCGATTGAGGTGAATCGGGGGGCACAGCTGATCGTTGTGGACGGCTTTGCCGGCAACTCCAACATGACCGGCATGGACGCCGTTCTGGTGGGAGTCATAGACCACCATGTCCCTCCCTGGGACCCTGACTGTGCCTTTGCTGATATCCGCTCGGACTACGGATCGTGCTCCACCATCCTGTACGAGTACTACCGCGAGGTGGGAGAGACACCCCGGGATTCGGTGGCTACAGCGCTGCTCATGGGGATCATGATGGATACCGCTTTCATGACCCGCGGGGTGTCGCCGATGGACCTGGACGCGTTCGACACCCTTTTTCGCAATGCCGACTGGCGCACCGCTGCGCGGTTGCTCAAGAACAGCCTTTCCCTGAGCGACCTGGCGGCGTTCCGTCAGGCCATAGAAGCGTGCCTGGTGGCCCGGGACTTCGCGTTTGTCGCTCTCCCCGGGGATTACTCCCCCGAGGTAATGGCTCTCATCGCCGATTTCTTCCTTGGCTTGCGGGAGATTCACTTCGTGGTAGTGGTCAGCGGTGACCGGGACGAACACCGTCTCTCTGTCAGAAGCGAAGATAACGAGCGCCCCTGCGATCTGATCATCCACCGGGCGATGGAGGGCATCGGCGCGGGGGGCGGGCACATGCACATGGGTGGTGGTTCCATCCCCCGGGATCTGTACCCCGGCGACGAGGGGCTGCGCAAGCGCTTCATCTCGGCATTTGAACTTCAATCAGGAGAAAACCAATGAGTGATTCTGAAGCGCAACCGTTCAGTCCGCTGGCTCACGGCATCGTTACCGTTGAGGCGGCGGGACGAACGTATCTCCTCCTCGGTACGGCTCACATATCAAGAGAAAGTGTGGACTCGGTGGAAGCGGCTATCGCGGGAGCGGAGATAGACCACCTGGTTGTAGAGATCGACCACCAGCGATACCAGTCGGTGACGCAGAAGCGGGACTGGTCGCAACTGAATATCTTTGAGGTAATCCGCAAGCGCCAGGCGTTTCTTCTGTTGAGCAACCTTGTTCTCAGCTCGTTTCAGCGGCGGATGGGAATCGGAACGGGGGTCACCCCCGGGGCGGAGATGATCGCGGCGGTGCAGGCGGCTACCACCCGGGGGATCGGGTACACCTTCGGCGATCGCCCGGTGACGGCGACACTGCGTCGTGCCTGGGCCAAGACCGGTTTCTGGGGGCGCAACAAGCTGCTGGCAAGCATGATTGCTGCGGCGTTTTCCCGGGAGAAGGTGAGCGAGGAGGATCTTGCCCGGCTGAAAGAACAGAGCGAACTGGAGGCGATGCTGCAGGAGCTGGCGGATTATCTGCCCTCGGTCAAGGAAGTCCTCATCGACGAGCGGGACCGTTATCTCGCCCAGAGCATCTTCGAATCACCCGGTCAGCAGGTTCTGGCGGTGGTGGGGGCGGGTCACGTCCCGGGAATCGCCAGGACGCTGCAGCTGCTGGCGGCCGGGGAGGTCACGGTGGACAAGGCGGAACTGGAAATTATTCCCCCGCCGGGGCCGGTGCGCCGCATTCTGCCCTACGCTATCCCCCTGGTTGTAGCGGCTCTGATCATCTGGGGTTTTTTCCGGGGGGGGGTTGAAGGGGGGCTGCAATCGCTGCTGCGCTGGTTTCTGGTGAACGGGACGCTCTCGGCGATCGGTTCAGCTGCGGCTCTGGCCCATCCGCTGACGATCATCGCCGCGTTTGCCGCCGCCCCCATCACCTCGATGAACCCCACTGTGGGGGTAGGGTTTGTTACCGGCCTCACTGAGGCGTTCCTGCGCAAGCCCCGGGTCGAAGACTTCGAACGACTCAACGACGACGTGGTCTCCATCAGGGGTTTTTACCGCAACCGGCTGACCCGAATCCTGCTGGTCTTCTTTCTCTCCAGTATCGGCAGCTCCATCGGTACGTTCGTCGCGTTACCGATGCTCTTTTAGGAGCGCCGAAACCCCCGCTGGATCGCCTCGGGGATGGACCGCGCCGTGATCCATTCGGGTGGGTCCTGTTGGGTGCCGGCGGGGCCGATGATCTTGTCAAAACCCATCTCCAGCGCCGCCCGGTGGCGCTGGGTGCGGTGCGAGACCGGGCGGATCTCTCCAGCCAGGGTCAGCTCGCCGGTGGCCAGGGTAGCCGCCGCCAGGGGAATGCCCTCCCGGGCGGAGTAGAGAGCCAGCGCCAGGGGCAGGTCAATTGCTACGTCCTGAATGCGAATCCCCCCGGCGACGTTTACGTAGATATCGTGGTCGGCGAAGCGCAGCCCACCGTGCTTCTCCAGGACCGCCGCCACCCGGGATACCCGGCGGTTGTCGATGCGGTCAGAGAAGGTTCGGGAGATCGATCCTTTGGCCGGGACGGTCAGCGCCTGGATCTCCACCAGCAGCACCCGGGACCCCTCGTAGCACGGCGCCGCCACCACCCCGGCCGGGGTGGATGAACGGTCCTGCCGCAGAAAGACCCCCCCGGGGTCGGTGACCTCCATCAGTCCCCGCGCCTCCATCGTGAAGATTCCCACTTCCTCGATCGCCCCGAAACGGTTCTTCAATGCCCGGAGGAAGCGCAGGTCTCCCCCGGAGTGTTCAAACAGGAGCACCGCGTCAACCATGTGCTCCACCACCCGCGGACCGGCGATCTGACCCTCCTTGGTCACGTGAGCCACGGTGATCACGGTGGAGCGGTTCTCCCGGCTCCACTCGGCCAGTTCGTGGGTGACGTACTTGATCTGGTTCACCGTCCCGGGAACGCTGCCGGCGTCGGGGGCGATGATCGTCTGGATGCTGTCCACCACCACCAGCCGGGGCCGCAGGCGTTGCATCTCCGTCAGTACCGTGGTCAGGTTGGCGCTGCACAAGAGGTGCAACGGCTGGTTTGAGCACCCCAGGCGGTCCGCCCGCTGACGGATCTGGGGGGCGCTCTCCTCGCCGCTGACGTAGAGGACCGGTCCGTTTTCTCCGGCAACCGCTGCCGCGGCCTGGAGCATCAGGGTGGATTTACCGATTCCCGGTTCACCGCCGATGAGGACGGTAGACCCCGGCATCAGACCCCCTCCCAGGGCGCGGTCCAGCTCGCCCATGCCGGTGCGGATGCGGGTGCCCTGTTCCGGGTCTATTTCCTGGAGGACCCTGCTGCGGGGGGCGACTCCGCCGCGGCCGGAGCGGCCAGGTGCAGCAGCGCTGCCGGTTTCCTGGCGCTCTTCCAGGGTGTTCCACTCACCGCAGGCGGGGCACTGTCCCAGCCACTTCGTCTCACGGTGGCCGCAGGCGGTGCAGATATGAAAGGAGGTGCGCCGCGGCACCGCCTCAGTTTCCCTGACCCAGAAGCTCGATCTCGAAGACGAGAAACGCCCCCGGGGGGATGACTCCTCCCGCGCCACGGTCGCCGTAGGCGACCTCCGGCGGCAGAACGACGGTGCGTCGCTCCCCCGGGCGCATCTGGGCAACGGTGAGATCCCACCCCTGAATGACCCGCCCCGCGCCAAGGGGAAACTCGAAGACCCCCCGGTTACGGGAGCTGTCAAAGACGCGACCGTCCAGAAAGCTGCCGGTGTAGTGAACTCTGACGGTGGTTCCGGGGCGGGGAGGGGTGCCGCGGCCGGCCTGATCGATTCGCACCCAGATCCCGTTCTCATCTCTGCGGGCGTCGGGGTAGCGGCGGGTGATCTCCTGGATCGTCTGTTGTCGCTGCCGGTCCAGCGCTGCCTGGCGCCGTTCGGCTGCTCCGGCGAGGGCGCGGTCAAATGCCTGCTGGTCCGTGGCAAAGCGCTGGGCAGCGGCGCCCTGCCGCCGGATCTGTACCCGCTCGATGCGGTCTCCCTGGCGGATCGCGTTCACCACCGACTGCCCTGAGACCACCGCGCCAAAGACGGTGTGGGCGCCGTCGAGCCACGGGGTAGGAACGTGAGTGATGAAAAACTGGCTCCCGTTGGTACCGGGACCGGAGTTGGCCATGGAGAGGATTCCCGGGCGATGGTGACGCAGCTCAGGGTCTATCTCATCGGGGAAACGGTAGCCCGGCCCGCCGGATCCGGTCCCCCGGGGGTCTCCCCCCTGAATCATGAAGTTCTCGATCACCCGATGGAAGGTCAGTCCGTCGTAAAAACGCCGTCCGCTCCCTTCGCTGTGGCGGATTGTTCCCTCGGCGAGCCCCACGAAGTTGATCACCGTCAGGGGGGTCTTCTCGTACTCCAGCTGGACGGTGATGGTGCCCCGGTTGGTCACGATGTCAGCGTACAACCCCGGCGGAAGGGTGCCTCCGGACTGGCTCCACGCCACCGAACCGATCAGGACCAAAAGAATCGCGGCTGCATACTTTCTCACGGGGCACCTCCTCCTGCGGGAATCACCCGCACCATCACCACCCCGTCTATCCCGCGCAGGCGATCCACCACCGCCGGAGGAATGGTTCCGTCCACATCGATGATGTTGTACGCCAGATCGTTGCGGTGGCGGTTCAGCATGTCGGAAATATTGATGCTGTTCTCCGCCAGGATGGTGGTGATCTGTCCCACCATATTGGGGATGTTCCGATTTGTCAGCACGATACGGTCGCCGCCGTTGCGGTCCATCACGCACTCCGGAAAGTTCACGGACTTGCGAATGTTGCCCTCTTCGAGGTAATCCGCCAGCTCCCGGGCGGCCATAATCGCCGAGTTGGTCTCCGCTTCCGGGGTGGACGCCCCCAGGTGGGGAATTGCGATCACTCCGGGGTTGCCCAGCAGCGCTGCCGTGGGAAAGTCAGTGACATAGCGGAACAGGGTGCCATCCTGCAACGCCGCCAGTACCGCCTGCTCGTCTACCAGTTCACCCCGGGAGAAGTTCAACAGCCGCATCCCCCGCTTCGCCCGCTCCAGTCGCGCGGCATTAAGCATGTGGCGGGTATCCCCGGTGAGAGGTACATGAATGGTCAGGTAGTCCACCTCTGCCAGGAGAGAGTCCAGGTTTCCGGATCGCCGTACCGAGCGGGAAAGCCCCCAGGCGGAATCCACCGAGAGGTACGGGTCGAATCCGACCACGTCCATCCCCAGATCGACGCCGATATTGGCCACCATCACCCCGATTGCTCCCAGGCCGACCACGCCAAGCCGCTTGCCCAGAATCTCCGGACCGGCAAACGCACCCTTTCCTTTTTCAACCTCTTTCGGGACGTCAACGGTGTCCCGGTCCAGTTGCTGCGTCCAGGCGCACCCCTCCAGTACCTGTCGCGAGCTGAGCAGCAGCCCCGCTACCACAAGCTCCTTCACGCTGTTGGCGTTGGATCCGGGGGTGTTGAAAACAACGATCCCTGCGGTTGTGCATCGATCCACCGGTACGTTGTTGACTCCCGCCCCGGCCCGGGCGATCGCTCTCAGCCCCGGGGAAAACTCCAGGTCCAGCAGCGAGGCGCTGCGAACAAGAATCCCGTCCGGTTCGGAAATATCCGGCCCTACCGTGTGTCCCCGCTCCTGGAGGATCTTCAGGCCCTCAGGAGCAATGCTGTTGTATGTTCGTATTTGTGCCATCTCGGCGACAGGCTACACTGTTGTGCTTTCTAGCGCTATAGTACCGGGGATGGAGTTTTCAACGTTTGCGTCCCGCCTCTGCGGTCCCACCGGAATCATGGATCTCATGGACGATATGGGCCGCGCCCTTGCCGCCGGTGGTGCTGCCGGCGCTGCGGCGCCGATCATGCTCGGCGGGGGTAATCCCGCAAGAATCCCCGAACTGACCGCCCGCTGGCGGCAGCGGCTTGAAGAGATTCTGGGTGAGGCCAACGGGGTGGACAGGCTCCTGGGCACCTACGATACCCCTCAGGGGCAACCCGGGTTTCACAGTGCGCTGGCCCGGCTCCTGCAGGAAAACTACCAGTGGCCGGTGACGGCGGCCAACGTGGGGGTAACCAACGGCAGTCAGACCGCATTCTTCCTCCTGCTGAACATGCTCAGTGGTGAGTATCCTGACGGCAGCCGGGGCAAGATACTCTTCCCGTTGCTGCCGGAGTATCTGGGCTACGCTGATCAGGGGCTGGACCCGGCGGCCTTTGTTGCCTGCCGCCCCCGGGTTGAACAGCTGAGCGAGCACATGCACAAATACCGCATCGACTTTGACGCGGTTGAAGCGGCGCTCCAGGACCGTCGTATTCGGGCGATCTGTGTCTCCCGCCCCACCAACCCCTCGGGAAACGTCCTTACCGATTCCGAGGTCGCCCGGTTGGGCGAACTTGCCCGGGAGCGGGGCATTCTGCTGCTGGTTGATAACGCCTACGGGATGCCTTTTCCCCATATCATCTTCGAGGAACTTCTGGAGGGGTCCGCCCGGCCGGTGTGGAACGAGAATACCGTTCTGGGGATGAGTCTTTCCAAGGTGGGGCTCCCGGGAGCACGTACCGGGATCATCATTGCCCGGGAAGAGTTGATAACTGCGCTGAGTCGGGCCAACGCGGTGGTGAGTCTGGCCAACGGGATGCCCGGTCAGGTAATCCTGGAGCCCCTGCTGGCGGGGGGCGAGATCCTGCGCCTCTCACGGGAGATCATTCAGCCGTTTTACCGACGCCGGGCCGAGTTCGCCCACCAGGTCCTGGCTGCGGTGATGCCTGCAGGGTGCCCCTGGTCGGTGCACCGCACTGAAGGGTCGATCTTTCTGTGGCTGCGGCTGCCGGAGCTTCCCATCCCGTCCAGGGAGCTGTACCAGCGTTTGAAGCAGCGGGGCGTTCTGGTTGTTCCCGGGGAGTACTTCTTTTTCGGGGGAGATCACCTGAAGCACTGGCGCCACGCCCGGGAGTGTCTGCGGATAAACTACGGGCAGGAACCGGAGCAGGTCGAGCAGGGGCTGCGAATCATTGCCCACGAGGTAGCACGCGTATGGAACGACGCAAGCCCGGCTGGGGTGTAATACCCTTTCTCCTCGCCCTGGTGGCGGTAACGTCGGTGCTGCTTCTGTGGTATCGGGCAGCAGGGGCTGAACCGGCTGCCCGGTGGGTTTCGTGGCTGCCCCTCCCGGCGCTTCTGGGGGTTCTCCTTCTGGGGTATTTCAACCAGCTCTCGTTCCCCCGGGTGCCCAACCTGAAGGTGGTCCTCTTCGGCAACGGGATCTCTCTGGTGGTAGCAATCTTCCTGCTGGTGAGAGAGTGGTGGGCCGAGGCGATGCCTTCAGTGGTGGTTCTTGCCTGCGGCACAGTTCTGTTGCTTCTGATGGTGGTCTCCATCGTTCCCGAGGTGACCCGGCATCGCACCATTCGCTGGCTCAGGGGAATCACCCTTGTGACTGTGCCCCTGGTGTTCGTGGTGGGGCTGGGTATGCCGTCGCTGCGGTTCTTTCTGGCGGATCAGTTCAGCCAGCTCACCGAGCCGGGGTCGGTGATATTTCTGCTCTTTTCCACCGCGGCGATGGCGGTCTTTGCGCTGGCCCTTTTCAGCGGTGTGGAAACTGGCGGAATCGGGGGGATGCACGCCGGAACGGTCCTCGTCCTTGCGCCGGGGTGGGTGCTTCCGTCTGCGGATCTGCTGCTGCATAGTCTGGTACATACGGCGCTTCCGCTGTATCTGGCCATTGCCACCGGCCTGTACTGGTTCCGCCGGCTGGACAACCGCGGCTACTACGACCCGGAACTGCGGATCTACAATCGCGGGCGGTGCAACCAGATTCTGCGCG
>SKHA01000171.1 GCA_007117185.1 Spirochaeta sp.
ATCTGGCGCGGACTCGCGGTGCGTCAGGGCACCCCGCAAGCGATGATCGAGTGGATGGAAGATCTCGTAACCAAGGTGTACGAGCACCCCCGCTGGATTGAATTCAACCGGAGCAACGCGATCGCTCCCAGAGCCGTATTTGGCGCTGACTTCAGGAGAATTGTTGACAGAACGATCCAGGTCACCGAATTCTGGCTTGATCGGCTTGACATGTAGAACATTTCGCCCTCCGTGTTGCATGTACGCAACACGGAGTTTCTGCATCTAAGAGGTACAGGAGGGACAAGTAGCCGGATCAGGTTTGGCAGCTTGTCCCTCATCATATAAAGGAGGGTTTGTAATTGGCACAAATCGGCAGGTTTTTTGCGGGGCATAATGTGCTCACGCAATTAGTCTTTCTGGGGGTCGTACTCGCGATCGGTTGGCTGGGTCTAAGGCCGTTCAAGAAATTGCGCCGCTATACCGGTCAGATTCTGGTACTGCTCGGAATTCTCTGGATTGGTCTGTTGTTCTACTTCGTTACGTATTCATTTCGCGTCCCCCGTTTTGCTTCGGTTGCAACCACTGGAGCTACCGTTCCCCGTTTCTGGTTCTACGTGCTGATTCCGATTACCCTGCTTGCCTTTATTCCGATGCTGAAGGGCCACGAAGTACCCGATCAGAAATCCGGCAACATCTGGCGATTGGGTGTCGTTTTCGCCGCGCTGGTCTTGAGTCTTCTTTCGTTTCGCTTCATCGGTTATTACATCAGCTCAGCGGTTTTTCTCGTAGTGGTGATGTGGGTGCTGGATTCACGGGAAAAAGTTGAACTGATCGTCGTACCTGTGGGATGGGTGATATTTTCTTACTTTTTCTTTTACCGGCTACTCTATGTCCGCTTGCCCATAGGCACGCTGTTTTCCAGGCTCTTGGGTTAGAAAGGGGTTTGACATCATGATGGAAATACTAACAAACCTGGGCGGTGGCTTTGGAATCATGTTCACCCCCATGGCGATATTCTTGTGTCTGCTGGGGGTCTTCGCCGGGATTACCTTCGGGGCCATCCCGGGGATCTCTCCCTCCATGGCGGTGGCGTTGCTGCTGCCCATGACCTTTGCATTGGAGCCGATATTGGGGATGGTGCTTCTTCTGGGGGCGTATAAAGGAGCCAATTACGGTGGCTCAGTCTCGGCGGTACTCATCAACACACCAGGTACACCCTCTGCTGCGGTTACCGCCTTCGACGGCTACCCTATGACCAAGACCGGTCGCGTCGGCGAGGCGATGGGAATCTCCCTGTACGCGTCGGTGCTTGGCGGCATCATCGGAACGGTTGTGCTGATTATCTTCGCCCGTCCCCTGGCTCTGGTTGCGCTGAGATTCTGGCCTTCAGAGTACTTTGCCCTGACCATACTCGGTCTTACCACGGTAGCCACAATGGGTGGAAAGAACTGGCAAAAGGCGCTGGTTGCGGTTGTGTTCGGTTTGCTGCTGAACACCATCGGTATGGACCCCATCGCAGGGACACAACGGTTTACCTTCGGTGACATCCGGCTGCTCGACGGCCTTTCCCTGATCCCTGCCATTATCGGGCTCTTTGCCCTGGGTGAACTGTTCTATAACATCGAGCATTACGCCAAAGGTGAAAAATTCGATAAATTGTCCTACAAGCTTCCCAAGTTGAGATACTATCTGACGGTGTGGAAGAACATTCTGCGCTCCGGCGTGCTGGGTACCATTATCGGGATATTTCCCGGAGCGGGTGGGACCATAGCGGCCTTTATTTCCTACGACGTGGAAAAACGCTTCAGCAAGAAACCGGAAGAGTTCGGTAAGGGGTCACCGGAGGGTGTGGCCGCTGCGGAATCATCAAACAGCGCTTCTGCCGGCGGTGCACTGGTGCCGCTGCTGGCCCTGGGTATCCCCGGTAGTGCCACAGCGGCTGTTCTGCTTGGATCGCTTCTGGTGCACGGTCTGAACCCCGGTCCGGAAATGTTCGTCAAGGAGCCAGAACTGGTCTACGGTATGTTCGCGTCCATGTTCATGGCCAACGTGTTTATCCTGCTGGTGGGCCTCCTGGGTTCTGGACTGTTTGTACGGGTAACCGACCTGAAAAAGACCATACTCTACCCCCTCATTTTTACGTTCGCCATTGTGGGTAGTTATGCTGTCACTTCCTCCATGTATTCCGTAGTGGTTTGTGTGGTATTTGGGGTAATCGGTTGGATATTCCGGCGTTACGGGTTCCCCTCCGCGCCGGTTGTTCTGGGAATCGTCCTGGGGAGTCTGGCTGAGCTGAGCTTCCGGCAGGCCCTGATCATCGGCGGGATTGAGAGCTTTTACCAGCGTCCCCTCACACTGATCATGCTGACTGTTGCCTTACTGGCAGTATTGACCCCCATCGTGAAAAAGCGTCTGGCCGATAAGAAGGCACAGGCCAGTTGAGATTAAAGATCTCCTGCGTATCCGGGGCGGGGTCGGTCGCGCGGTTTCAGGACAGAACGTCCTGGTCCCGGTCCTGGTAGCGCTCGGTGATCCACTGGCAGAACGTCTGGACAGCCTCGGGAAGGCTGTCGTCTGCCTGGGGGTACACCAGGTTTATAGAGCGGTTCAGGTCCAGACTCTGACAGGGGATGGTGTGCAACCACCCGGCTTCTTCCTCCATCGCCACCACCAGTCGGCCAAGGACGGATACGCCGTGGCCGTGGATCACCATGCGCTTGATCGCCTCGGTGTTGGCAAGTTCCTGGTTCAGGGTTGGCCGCAGCCCCAGGTGCCGAAACCACCGCTCCACCGCACGGCGGGTGAGGGTGTTCTCCGGCGGGAGGATGAAGCGCTGCTCCGCCAGCTCAGCCGCCGGCGGTTCTCCATCTTGAGCAGCCCAGGGATGGTCCGGAGGCACGATCAGCACCAGCGGGTCCTGAAGCAGAGCGACGCTGTGAAAACGCGGACGGTTTCGTGAACCGCTGGTCCGACCGACGATTCCTACATCCACACTACCCGAGGAGATCAGATCTTCAATCCTGGAGGCGTTCCCGACGGTAATGGAGACGTTTATGTCGCTGCAGGTCCTGCTGAACTCCGCGAGGATCTGCGGCAGCACGTGGATGCTGGGCATGCTGCTTACCCCGATAGTGAGGGACCGGTTGGTGATGCCCACCGCCTCGGATACCAGGGTGCGGCTCCGGGCAAAAAGATCAAGCAGACCGGTAGCGTGTGGCAGAAGGGCCTCCCCGGCAGCGGTGAGTTCAATGCTCTGGCCGACTCGGCGAAAGAGCCGGGCACCGTAGGTGTTTTCCAGCTCCCGAATCTGGGCGCTAACCGCCGGTTGCGTGTAATAGAGAGCTTCCGCAGCCCTGCTGATACTCTTCAGCCGGGCGACGGTGCAAAAGGCTTTCAGTTTAACGACGTCCATTACCCGCAGTATAACAGTTTTTTTGGTACGTTATCATGGTTCCTCACGATATTCCAGCAATGGATAAATCTGAGTAAAATGGTTGACAATAGTCCGGGTCAGATGATAATGTACTGAAAATAGGAGTTATTCAGGTTATGAACAAAACAACACGATCCCTTATCAGAACAGCGTTGATCCTCGTCTCCCTTGTGGCGCTCGCCGGCTGTGTTACCACAGAGTATGTCATCGGTGGAGCCAGCGGAATTGACGGTGATGTTGGCAGGCCCTACGAAATCCTCGGTTATGTCAGCACCGAGATCGTCCAGCGAGAGGTGATCACCTCAGGACTTATGGATTCGGGAACTGCAGAGTTTTCATTTAACGGGTTCCGCCGCAACCTGCTGGATGCTGCACGCACCACCCACAGTAACGTGGACGACGTTATCCGGGTGGTTGTAACGCCTACCCAGCGGATCAGCACCACCAATCTCTTCTTCCTCTCCAGCAGCTCCTTTGAGGGAGGTGTATACCACGTGGAAGGGCTTGCAATCCGCTACACCGACTGACACGTGAATCTGCCCTGACCCGGACCGACGGTTGTCAGCCGTCGGTCTCTTTGTTTCTTGACAACCGGCGGCGCATCCCTAATGATTAAGACACATGGACAGTCTGCGCCGGACGTCTCTGATCTCGGTGTCGCTTCTTCTCCTGGTTTGCTGGGCCGGTGTTGCCCAGGTGGCGGTGGACCGTGCCCGCGTTCTTGTTCTTCCCGTTCAAAACCTTACCGGTCGCCCCCCAAACGATTCCATTGCCGCCACTACCACCAGTACCATGTCCCTTACGCTGCAGTTGATCGGTCGCTATGACCTGGTTGCAACGGAGGGGTTGACCTCCGCCGATGCGTTGCGTCTCACTGTGGACGGGTTGGACCGTCTGGCAGAGGATCGCGGTGCTGACAGTATCATCTTTGGCACGGTGACTCTGGGACCGACAGGTGAACTTCTCTTTGCGGTGAGTGTCTTCGATCGTGCCGCCGGGGAAATCACCGTTGAGGCCCGCTCCCGGGCGGACAGTCTCTTTGAGGTCTTCGATGCCGCGGATGATCTGGTGGCGGACGCGGTGTCCGGTTTCTCCGGTGAACGCATCGGCTTCGGGAATGTGCAGGTACGCACCACAGAATCCGGAGGCGACTTTCGCCTCTACCTCGACGGTACCCTCGTAGGCGAGAACGTCGTTTCCATGGATCGTGTCCTTATCGGTGAGCGTCTGGTGGAGATCCGTCAGGTCCGCAGCGGAGTAGAGGTGACGATTCATCAGGAGATGCTCACCATTCGTGAGAGACAGGTCGCGACGGTCTCGTTCACCCTGCCGGTGCTTCTCCCGGAAGAGATCGCCCGGGAGCGGGCCCTGCGGGAAGCGGTAGCCTGGCGTTTGGAGGCGGGGTTTGACCCGAACGGGGCAGCTCATCTTCTGGCTGAGTTGGAGCAGGTGTATTCGCAGCTCCCAGCGGGATTTCCCGGGGGGAGCGAAGAGATTCCCTTCTACCGGGATCGTCTCACCCTGGTGGAGGCAATGCAACAACTGGTTCTCCTGGATCTTGAAGAGCTGGCCCGGGATTCGCGACCTCCTGTCCAGCTTTTGGCTGCCGTGCGGACGCCCTGGCAGTTGATATTTGAACAGTATCGTCGGACCGAGCTGGCCGCTGCGATGTCTCCTCCCCCCGCTGAGGTCCCGGAGTATCGCTTTACTCCCCGACAGCGGCGAGAGCTGGTAGAACGGGAGATCGCCCGAAACGTGGAGGTGCTTACCGCTCTGCTCACCCTGGAGCGGGCTGCGGTGGAGAACGCCCGCCAGGTGGACCTCATTGACGGCTACAACCAGCTGATTCGCGGCTTGCGCACCAGCTCGCTCTATTACAACGCCTTCGCCTGGCCCTCGGAGATCACCCGCTCCGGGAATGCTGTGCTGGACTACCAGCGAGCGCTGCAGCGGCGCAGGCCGGCATGGCATTGGGTAGCCGGAGCCCTCGGGGCAGGGGCCCTGGGCTACGCCGGGTACGTCCAGTTTTCCGACGTACTTCCCAACCTTGAGAATCGGATCAGCGACACCATCTCTCGCTATGAAGCGTCTGACGATCTCGACGAGATCGTTGACTTGCGGCGAACGCTTGACTTTGACGTCACCCGATTGAATTTGTTGCAGGCAACGGGGGCTGCAGGACTGGCCGTTGGAGCCACCCTGGTTACCACCGCCGTTATCGGGCGGGTCGTCGCGGCGACGCGCCCTGGCCGGGTGTGGCGCCGGTACCGGGACAACCCCTTTCTGGACCGCTGGACCGCCGCCGGACTGGAGTACCGCCAGCGCGACCCGGAACGTACCGGGCCACCGACGCTGCTGGTTCTGGGGCGGGAAGAGACCTTTTCCTCCGGCGGGAAGACCTACACCACACCACAGATTCTCACTGCTTCCGGAAGCGGATGGGAGATCGAGCACGTCACCGGCAGCGGCAGAATCGTGACCGCAGTGACCCGCGGCGCTGACGGTCAGCCGGTCTACAGCTACGATGACGATGTTGATGGACCAGGGACGTACGTCGTCGCCGCGAACCCGGGGATGCAGATACTCTACCTGGGAGGACCCCAGTGAGACATGGACAGATGGAATCCGGAACACGGACCCCCGTTGGGTCAGTACTGATCCTGCTTCTTGCGGTGCTGCTGATGGGTTGCCACTGGGAAGACCCGGAGTACTACAACCCTCTGGATCCCGGGGAAGACGCTGATATCTGGGTGTTTCTGGATCGTTTGGATCAGCGGGACACCCCACTTGACCCGGTGATCCGGCAGGCCGTTGCGAGCTCCGGCGCGCCCACGAAGTTTTCTCTGGGTAGCCTCTGGGTGTGGGGGAACCAGCACGGGGGGGCGGTGAATACCCTGGAAGGGCTGGAGTTCTTTTCCCAGACGAACTGGCTCGGTCTGGAAAACGTCCAGCTTGAAAACGGTGTGGACCTGACGCCGCTGACGAGGATGCGGCGCCTGGAGAACCTCTTCCTTTCGGGAAACGGGTTTGACGACGCGACGGTGGCGAATATTCCACACATTTCGCAGCTGAAGCACCTGAGCCTTCGGGACAACCAGATAGCTGATGCAGCTGCGTTCATCCCCCTTATCGGCCAGTACGGAACCGCCCGTCTATCTGTAGAGATTGGAGGCAACCCCTTTCCGGTGGCCACGCTGTCCGCTCTCGGTGTGGCTCTCCAATCGCTTTCAGGGCTGAGCATCACCAGCCTCTCCGAGCCGATTTCGGACTTCGCTTTTCTGGTGGAGAACGAAACGATCCAGTGGTTGAATATCTCGTACAATGCTCTCCCGGAAGTTTTACAGGGCCTCAGCCGATTGCGCCGTCTGGAGCACCTGGAGCTCGCCGGAGCGGGGCTGGACAACACCCGCCTGGCCACCCTCCCGGTCTTTCCGGGACTCCGGCTACTCAACATCAGCGATAACGCGATCTCCAGCGGTCAGGATATTGCCACGTATCTGAGCAACTACGGCACGGGACGCTTGAACCTGAACGTTCGCGGAAACATTCTGGGTCCTGCCGAGCTCCAGGATTTCGCTGTGGCCCTGAATCAGCTTGAGTGGTTGTTTCTGGAGGTTCAAAACGCTGAACCGATATTGGACCTGAATTTCCTGCGTACAAACGCGACGATTCACGGACTGGGTCTGAGTATGATCACCTTTTCAGGTGGCCTGGAAAACCCCATCGATATCTCGGCGGTTTCCCGCCTTTCCGCGCTGGAATGGCTGGACATTGCGGATAACCAGGGCAACGAGATTCAGGGTCTGCAGGCGTTGCTGGAGCTGCCCCGGCTCCGGGAGGTGAACGTCTCCAACAGTTTCAATATGAGATTCGACATCCTTGATCAGCTGCTTGTTCGTGGGGTGTTCGTCCACGGGTATGATGGCCCTGCGGACCCAACCGATCCGAACGACCCCAACGCGCCATAGCGGACCGGTTTCCCGTCTCTCGTCCTCCCAAAGATTCGGTAATTATTCCACGAATCAGCTTGATAAATCCTGGAGTTCACGTTAATATCCGTTCGTTCACATAAAACCGACTAAACCGGCGGAGGAATAGCGTGGCAATACAACAAACGGAAGAAAAGATTGTTTTTTCCGCAGATCTCATGAGTTTCATCAACGAATGGCAAGATAAACGGGGCAGTCTCATTATGATTCTCCATCGTCTGCAGCAGGAGTATCGATATCTCCCCACGGAGGTCCTCCTCAAGCTCAGCGAGGTGATCTCCGTACCGCTGGCCAAAATCTTCGGAGTGGTGACCTTCTACCACTACTTCAAACAGACCAAGCCGGGAAAACACAAGATCGCCGTGTGCATGGGAACCGCCTGTTACCTGAAAGGTGCCGGGGACCTCATCAACGAGTTCGGCAACCTGATGGATGTCAAGGTGGACGAGACCACCGAAGACGGACAGTTCACCCTCGAGTCGGTGCGGTGTGTCGGATGTTGCGGCCTCGCCCCGGTGGTCATGGTGGACGACGAGGTGTACGGCAAACTTGTCCCGGACAGCCTCCCGGGAATCGTGGCGGAATATCGCCAGAACAGCAGCGAAGGAGCCGAGTAATGGCCAAGATGACACTGGAAGACCTGCGTAAACTGCGGGACGAGAAACGGCTGGAGCTGAACCGCCGCAAGGTGGACGAGAAAGCAGTAGAGGTGATTGTCGCTATGGGTACCAGCGGAATCGCTGCCGGAGCCAAGGCGACCCTGCAAGCGTTCATCGACGTTCTCAATGAAGAGGGAATCGAGAACGCGGTGATCCGCCAGGCTGGTTCTCTGGGACTGGACCACGCCGAACCCACCGTGGAAGTCCGAATGATGGGCATGCCCGACACCATCTACGGGCAGGTGACCCCGGAAGTTGTCCGGGAGATCGTGGATTCCCACATCAAGCATCGCCAGCTTGTTGACAAGCACGTCTACGACCGGCCCGCGCCGGACATGATCAAGGAGTAAGGGATGGCGTTTTCCAACTATTGTCTGGTCTGTGGCGGCACCGGCTGTGAGTCCAGTAAGTCCGACAAGATATATCACGAGCTGAAGCGCGTTGCTGAGGAGCGGGGCATCGAGTCGAGTGTTCAGATCGTCAAGACCGGCTGTTTCGGATTTTGCGAAAAGGGCCCCATCGTCAAAATTCTTCCGGACGAATCGTTCTACGTGGACGTCACCGCCGAGGACGCCGCCGAGATTGTGGACGAGCACCTGATAAAGGGCCGCCGGGTTTCACGGTTGCTGATCCGGGACGAAGAACGCAAGAAGCACCTCGAGACTGAGGACGATATCAGCTTCTACCAGAAGCAGGTCCGTATCGTCCTGAGAAACTGCGGTGTCATCAACCCCGAAGACATCACCGAGTACGTAGCCCGTGAGGGCTACGCCGCCCTGGAGAAGGTCCTCTTCGAGATGACTGACGACGACGTGATCAACGAACTGAAGACCTCCGGGCTTCGCGGTCGCGGCGGCGCCGGTTTCGCCACCTGGTTGAAGTGGAAGTTCACCAAAGACATAAAGGACAAAGCAGAACAGGTCTACGTGGTCTGTAACGCCGACGAGGGAGACCCCGGCGCGTACATGGACCGCTCAACCCTGGAGGGGGACCCTCATTCCGTCCTGGAAGCGATGGCTATCGCCGGTTACACCTGCGGGGCCAACCAGGGCTACATCTACATCCGCGCAGAATACCCCCTGGCGATCAAGCGCCTGCAGACGGCGATGGAGCAGGCCAGAGAATACGGCCTCATGGGTAAGGATATCCTGGGAAGCGGTTTCGACTTCGACGTTGAGATCCGCCTGGGTGCCGGAGCCTTTGTCTGCGGCGAAGAGACGGCTCTTCTCGCTTCAATCGAGGGCGAACGGGGAACCCCCAAACCGCGACCTCCCTTCCCGGCAGTCAAGGGGCTGTGGGGTATGCCCACGGTTATCAACAACGTCGAGACCTGGGCCAACATCCCCATGATCATCCTCCGGGGGGGCGAGTGGTTTGCCCGGATCGGTACGGAAAACTCCAAGGGAACCAAGGTCTTTGCCCTCACCGGCAAGATCAATAACTCCGGCCTCATCGAGGTTCCCATGGGAACCACCCTGCGGGAGATCATCTACGATATCGGCGGTGGGATCCGCGGCGGTAAGGCGTTCAAGGCGGTTCAGACCGGCGGCCCCTCCGGCGGTGTGATCACTGCGGAGCATCTTGATACCCCCATCGACTTTGACAACCTGGTCTCACTCGGCTCGATGATGGGGTCCGGGGGAATGATCGTCATGGACGAGGACGACTGTATCGTCGACGTGACCAAGTTCTACCTGGAGTTCTCGGTGGAGGAGTCCTGCGGAAAGTGCGCCCCCTGCCGTATCGGCGGGCGCAAGATGTACGACCTGCTGAACAAGATCACCAGCGGCAACGGGGAGATGGAAGATATCGAGAAGCTGCGGGCGGTCGCCGTCTCGATGAAGAAGGCCTCCCTGTGCGGCCTCGGTCAGACTGCCGCCAACCCGGTGCTCTCCACGTTGAACTACTTCTACGATGAGTACCTGGCCCACATCCAGGA
>SKHA01000022.1 GCA_007117185.1 Spirochaeta sp.
ACCAGACAGTGCGGTGTAGGTGTTCTGGTAACCGCTGCCCTTCGGAATCGTTGCCCTTGTCATACCCGATAATTCCACCACCGGGTCCGGGTCTCCCACCAGATATACCGGAGGATTTCCCAAATGCACCACGGTGTCCTGAAATACTTTGACCCGCTCCCGTTGGCGCCGCCCCTCCTGAAACCGCATTTCTACCCGGTAGGTTGGGGGTGCGGTCAAAACAACCTGCGCCGATACAATTCACCAGCCTGTAGAACCGCTACCGGCAGAGTGCTGGGGCTGGTGCTGTACGGATCACTCCCGCAGCCAGCCCCTCAACCGGCCGCCGCCCTCACCTCAGATCCGCGCCCCCAGGCTGAGGGCGAAGACGTTCAGGTTGTTCCAGGTGTACCGCGGTTCCTCCCGGCTCTGGGTCCAGAACTTGCGATCAGATCCGGTGCCCTCGGCGCCGCCGCCGAGAAAGCGCACGCTCAGGAATGGGTCAGGCCCGTTGTCCCGACGGTAGCCGACCCGCAGCGCCGCATCGTAGAGCCACCCGATCACGTCCACGTCGGACCGGGCGTTAAGGTAGCGTACCGGCGCGTAAAAACCGTCCAGGGTCCCTTCAAAGAACACCGGCCCCGCTCCCTGCCGCCGAGCGGCGAACGAGATCACCGGTACCGGTCCGAGGTCCTGGGAGATCACCCGCCGTTCCACCCCGTCCTCGTCAAAGCCGTCAAAGATAATGGAGGCGTTGCGCAGCTGCAGCGCCGCCCCCGCGGCAAGTTGCCACGTTCCGTTGTCCAGAAAGCGGTTACGCCAGGTGAGGCGGTAGAAGTCAAAGCCGTACTGCAGATTCAGCGGGGTGTTGTCGCCGAACACCACGTCGTCGATAGCCAGACCCCCGGCACGGTCCACCCGCGTCTCCGTGACCAGCGTGAGGGGCTGGTACAGGAAGGAGAATTCGTGACGCCCGGAGAGGACCGTCTCCACTTCAAGGCGCACCCAGGGCTGCAGGATCTCCTGGCCACCCTCCGAAACATAGTCGAAGCGGTAGCCATCCCGGCCAATCTGGATATCGTGGTACAGCGGCCGCAGGAAACCCAGCTCTGCGGTAGCGTTGACCTGCAGCGGTTCTGCCGCGGCTGATGCACCAACGATCACCAGAAGCCCGACAAAAAGAAAACGCCGTGATGGCTTGGTTCTCGTGTTCATGCCCATAATCTAATCCTTTTTCGCCGCGTCGGCAGGGCTGGCGCTCTGGGCATCACCCCAGTAGATCGTCCGGTGAGGATAGGGTATCTCGATCCCTTCCCGGTCAAAGGCGTACTTCAGCCGCCGCCGGTATTCCCGGCCCACCGCCCATTGACGGATCGGCCTGGTCTTGAACCGTGCCTTGATCACCACCTCGCTGGCACCGAATGCATCCACCCCCATAACCTCCAGGTCGTCGGTGATGTCAGGTCCCAGGGTCTCATCCTGCCGCAGCTCCGCGGCGACAGCCTCCATCACCGAAACAACCTTGTCGGTGTCCTCCTTGTAGGCAACCCCGATATCAAAGACCACCGCCGACCACTCCTTGGTCATATTTGACAGGCTGTTGATCTTGCCGTTCTGGAAGACGTGCACCGTCCCGGTGTTGTCCCGGAGCACCACCGTCCGCAGCCCCACGTGTTCCACCAGTCCTCCGGTACCGTTGATGATTGCCACATCGCCGTTGCGGATCTGGTTCTCCATCAGGATGAAGAATCCCGCAAGAAAGTCACGGACAAGCTCCTGAGAGCCAAAACCGATGGCCAGACCGAGGATACCCGCACCGGCGATGATCGGAGCGACATCGAGACCCAACCGCCGCAGGATCATCATCACGATAACCAGCCAGAGAATGAGTCGGGCAGCGCCGGTAAGTATGTCCGAGAGCGTTCCCACCCGCTTGTCCAACTCCTGCTCGTCCATCTTTCGGCCATGTTTGATGCTCCCGGCGATCAGCGCGGAGGCACGCTTGAGCATTCGACCGAGTAGTGCCGACGCCACCATGGCGATGAAAAGAATGAGAAGGACCCCGGGAATAACCCGGATCGCCCAGTCCAGCGTGTCTGCACCTACCTGTTGCCAGAAATCAAGAGTCAACCATGTGTTCATCAATACTGCTCCTGCGACAACCCTACCAAACCACCACGATAAGTCAATGCCCTGGCGAGTAACACGGGACTCGGCCCTTGACGCGCCACGCCTCCCGTTGTTAGCTTGTGGTCAGACAAGGGGTGCTTCCGGTACCGCTCCGTTGGAGTCGGTCCCGAGGCTGAGATCACACCCGATAACCTGATCCAGGTAATGCTGGCGGAGGGAATGTTCCTGTGTTTTTCCAATCCGTATATGGTTTCGATCTCGTTGCTCCTGTCGTTTTTTCTCCATGTGGGAGGTAACGATGAGGTTCTTTCGATTTTTTGTTGTGGCGCTGGTTCTGGCGTCTTCTTCACTGTCACTGTGGGCGATGGGCCAGAGCGAACAGCCCGCTACCGAGGCGATTGAACAACGCAGGCAGGAGACTGACCAGCTGGTGATCTACAGCTACGACTCCCTGCCTGGCACGCTGCGCCGGGCGATCGTCGGTCATTTCGAGGAGCAGTACGGGGTGACGGTG
>SKHA01000263.1 GCA_007117185.1 Spirochaeta sp.
AGGTAACCCCCCCGAACCCCCGCCAGCCGTTGATGTAGTGTTCCAGGGTGGGGTTTTCCGGGAGCAATCGGGAGACGTTTGTCCAGATCTCGGTGGACGGCTTGAAGCTGCTGCCCGCCAGCCACAGCAGGGGGTACAGCATCACAAACCCGAACGCCACCACCAGGGTATGGAATACGATCGCCCCAAGGGTATGCCGCTGCCGTGTGGAGAGGGTCATCCTTTGCCTTCCTTTGCTTCGTAAAAGACCCAGCGTGCCGAGGTCTTGAAGACGACCGCCGTGGACAGGGCCACCACCAGCAGCAACACCAGCGCCATGGCAGCGCCGTAGCCCATCTGGAACGACTCGAACGCCCGGCGGTACAGGTAAAGAGCATAGAAGTTGGTGGTATCCAGCGGCCCTCCCTGGGTGATGATGAACGGCTCGGTGAAGACGGTGAAGCCGAAGATCATCTGCATGATCAGGTTGAAAAAGATCACCGGTGAGAGCAGGGGCAGGGTAATCCACAAGAACTTGCGCAGCCCTCCGGCGCCGTCCATATGGGCGCTCTCGTAGAGCTCCTCGGGGATCTGTTTGAGCCCCGCCAGAAAGATCAGCATGGGTGACCCGAACTGCCAGAGTACCAGTAAAATGAGGGTCCAGATGGCGGTGCTGGGTTCACCGAGCCACGCCACCGGTCGGGCCACTCCCACTCCCGCCAGAAGCGAGTTGATGAGCCCGCGAAACCCGAAGATCTCCCGCCACATCACCGCCACAGCAACGCTGGTCCCGAGAATGGACGGTGTGTAGTACACCGCACGGTACAGGTCGATCATGCGATGCTTCGTATTGAGAGCCAGTGCGACCATCAACGCGAAGAACAGCCTGAGCGGTACCGCCACGAACGCAAAATACAGCGTAGCCCGCACAGAAACCCAGTAGCGCCGGTCCTCGAAGAACATGCGGGTGAAGTTCCGCATTCCGATCCACCGCGGGGGAGTGAAGACATCGTAAGAGGTCAGACTGAGATAAAAAATTCCCAGGATGGGAATGAGGGTAAGACCCAGAAAACCCACCAGCCAGGGCGAAATGAACAGATACCCCGAGAGGGCGTTCTTTCGTGCCCGGACGGTGGCCAGAGTCGCTGTCTTTGACATGCGGTATAGCTCCTTTCGGCGGGTCAGATCGGCTCATCCCCCGACGGGGCCGAAGCCCCGCCGAGGGAACATGCTCCCGAATCTCGCGATCAGGGTCAGTTGCGAGCAGCCTCGCCGAGGATGTTTCGTGCTTCCTGACGGAAGAGGGCCACCGCCTCCCGGGGAGTATACTGACCGAAGCGGATTCCGTCACGGATAACGGTGTTGTACACGTTACTGCGCAGGTCAGCGTACCCGGCGGGGTCCGGCGGGGGGGTGGGGGAAGCAGAGCTGGAGATACGACCCATGTAGTCAAAGACCACCTGCTGGGGTAGGTCCATCAACGGCTCGAGGTCCGCCCGAACCACGTCGGAGATGGGTACACCCCGCTCTGCCATGAGAATGCGGTTGGCGTCGATATCGTTGGTTACCCAGCTGATGAACGCTGCAGCCGCTTCTGCGTTGGGAGCATCCCGGGTGATGGAAAAGAACATGGAGGGCTTCACGTAGTTGGATGCTGCGCCGCCTCTTCGCCGCGGCGGGGGGACAACGGTGAAGTTACGCGCATTGGGGCCACCGGCGGCGGTCCACATGGCGGTAAGCTGATTGCTCCACATATAGTCCATCGCCGCCTCACCGGTGATGATGGGCTTCTGCTCGGCGTTCTCGCCATGAGCAAAATCGCTTGCTTCGCGGCTGATGTGGGGGATCGCTCCCGCTTCCTGCAGGCGCAGGACCATCTCGATGAACTCGATGTGGGGGGTGTCGTTGGTGTAGCCGAGTCCGGAGCCATCGGCGGCAAAGATATCCAGCCCCTCGCTGATATACAGACCCTTCCAGATCTGTTCGTTCATGATGCCCGCGCCGTAGCCGTAAACGCCCAGTCGTTCATGAAGCTGCATGGCGATGCGCTCGAAGTCCTGCCAGGTCCAGTCATCCGCGGGGATGGGGATGCCCGCCTGTTGAAACATGTCCACGTCCAGGACCATCACTTCCGAGTTGACGCCGAGGTTGACTCCGTACAGCTGTCCACCCACGCGGCCACTGTCGATGTTACCTCTTGGAACCCGGGAAAAGTTCAGCACACCGGAGCTCACAAACTGATCCATCGGTTGGAGCAGTCCCCGGGATTCCCACTCGGTGAGAAAGGCGTAGTCGTGCTGCATAACCGATGGCAGGTTGCGGCCGGCAGCCATGGTGGTCAGCTTGGTCCAGTAGTCTGCCCAGCCGGCGAACTCGTGGGTTACGGTAAGGTCGGGGTTCTTCTGGGCGTAGAGCTCCAGTAGAGAGATGGTCAGCTCGTGACGGGTCTGGGAACCCCACCACATCACCCGCAGCTCCTCTCTGGGAGCGCTGCGTTCAGCGCCGCCGCTTGCCAGCGCCATCCCGGCTGCCAGCGTAAGAGCGGTCAGGGTCAATAGAACTCTCTTCATCATGCACCTCCTTGGTACGATTTGGTTTATTCATGTTCAGGGGGTTGGATTGATCCGTAAAGCGTCCGTTTCTTGACAGAAGGTATCATTTCTTGATCTTCTGGGACGATGAAGCGCCATCGCATCGTCCTGGTGGACGACGAAGAGCCCATTTTGCTGGGCCTGAAGAACCACGTTCCCTGGAACGACCTGGGATACGAGGTAGCGGCTACCTGCTCCTCCGCCTCTCAGGCGCTGGCGGTGATCCGGGATCAATCGGTGGATGTGGTGCTGACGGACATCCGCATGCCCGGGATGGACGGGCTGGAGTTCTGTCGTGTGGCCCGGCGGGAGTATCCCCGTCTGACGGTAATCCTCCTCAGCGCGTGGCAGGATTTCGAGTACGCCCGCCGGGCGATGGAACACGGAGCGTGGCGCTACCTGCTGAAGCCCACCAACCACGGGCGGCTCCACGCCACACTGGAGGAGCTGCGGGTCGTTCTGGACGGTGAAGCCGGGGAGGGCCAGTCCGCAGGAGCAGATTCGCCGCAGCTGGTGGAGACGGTACGCCAGTGGGTGGAGAGCCACCTGCAGCACGCCTCCCTGGAAGGAGCCGCCGAGGAGGTGGGGCTGAACCCGCAGTACCTGAGCCGGCGGTATCGCGAGCTCGCCGGCCAGGGCTTTTCCGAGCTGGTGCAGCAGCTGCGGATGGAGCGGGCGGCGCAGCTGCTCATCGGCAGCCGCTACCGGACCTACGAGATCAGCAGCATCGTCGGGTACAGCAACCCCAGGAACTTTAACCGTCGGTTCCGGGAGTACTGGGGGTGCACCCCTGGTGCGTACCGCAAGCGGGGGTGTTTATCCTGAAATCAGCGTCACCGTGACGGTGAAACCGGCGCCGGGAGAGGACTCTACCGCCACGGAGGAGCTTCCCGGAAAGGCGAGCTCCAGCCGACGCCGGGAGTTGATCAGCCCCACGTGCTCGCTGTGAGGAGCTTCAGGCGCCTGGGACAGTTGCCGGCGTAGCTCCGCCAGCGCCTCTGCATCCATGCCTTTGCCGTTATCTGTCACCGAGAGGCACAGCCGGTGATCAACCAGACGGGTGGTAACGGAGATCGTCCCGCCCTTCTCACAGTCACGGATGCCGTGGTAGATCGCGTTCTCCAGCAGCGGCTGAATCAGCATCGGCACAACCTGCACGTCCCGGGTATCCGCAGCGATATCCCAGGAATGGCGCAACCGGTCACCGTAACGCAGCTGCTGAATCGCCAGATAGTTCCGGCCGTTCTCCACCTCCGCCTGGAGGGAAACAAACCGGCTGGGCCCCTCCAGGGAATACTGGAGCATCTCTGCCAGGCGGGAGATGATCTCGTTGAGCTCCGTCGGGTGCTGGGTATGCTCCAGGGTCTTCCAGTTGAGCACCTCCAGGGTATTGAAGAGGAAGTGGGGGTTCAGCTGGGACTGCAGGAAGAGCAGCTCCATCGTCCGTTCACGGTACGCCCGCTCTGAGAGCTGCACCTCCAGATATTTTGTACGCAGGAATGACTTGAGGATCTGGTGGTTGATATAGTCAAACCCGACGCCCGGGTCTCCAGGGAGTTCCGGCAGGGTGTCCCCCGCTTCGGCGCTGTCCACCAGGGCAAGGAGTTCCCGTACCGACCGGAACTGCCGTCGGGTCAACAGAACGGCAATGATGATCCCCACCAGCGCCGCTCCCAGGAGGATCGTCACGCTGATCCGCAGGGACTGTCGCGCCGGGCCGCTGAACACCTCCTGCGGCGTATACAGGCGGTAGACCCAACCGGATCGGGATGTCCGGGAGGACAACCGGTAGGCTGGCAGATCCGGTGGCGAAACACCGTAGAGCGCGTCGCCGTCGGGGCCGAGAATGACCAGGCGCTGACCGGCGTGGGTCAGACTCTCCTCCACCAGGCGATGAAGGCTCTCCACCGAGACGTTGAGGATCACCGCGCCGCGCATCCACGACCGCTCCAGCGGCGCAATTCGCCGGACAAAGGAGATCACCGGACGCGATCCGGTATCCGATACGAGGGGCTGAAAGGTGCGCCGCAGTACCCGCAGATCCTCGGGAAACCCAAGGTCCTGCCATACCGGAATCCAGGAGCGGTCAGGAATCGACTCCAGAGAGATCACCCCGAACTCGCTGGACAGCACCGCATCGGGAAAGTCGTCGAAGATCACATACAACGAGTGCAGCGCCGGGCGGGCGTACACCGAGGGGTTGATGATATCCCTGATCATCGCCACGGTGCGCAAGCTAGCAAAATCGGTACCACCCTGGCCCAGAGCGTCCCTGAGCTGCACCAGGAACTGCGATGACGCCGACATGGCCACGCTGGTCGCATTGAGCTCGGAGAAGAAATACTCCACACTCCGTTCCAGTTGGTTGAGGATGCCGTCGTGGAGAAGATCCAGCTGCTCCTCGGTAGCTGCCCGGGTGTACAGAACCGACGCAAGACCCATAACAGCCAGAACCACTACCGGTATGAGCGCCGACCCAAGATAGCGGGCAAAGAGGACCAGGCGGTTCCTCACGGGAGCACCGGCGCCTCGACGCAGCGGAAGGGCAGCCCGGGGAGTTTCGCGGCCAGCAACCTCCCCTGGTCAAACCCCTGGCGGGCAGCTTCAGCGACTCCGGGAATCACCAGCTGGCGATCGTCCTCCCTCCCTCCCCCGGCGGTGGTTACACCCGGAGCGAGGGGCACCGGATTCACCGGGGTGACCCCGGTGAACGCTGCCTCCAGAACAGCGGTGTGCAACAGGGCGCTCTCAGCGGTAACACCGCGCCGCGCTCCCGGGGGCAGATCCGTCCTCAGGGCTCGGCGCAGGGCCACCGCGTTGAGTTCCGGTCCTGAAAGACCTCCTTCCACCACCTGCGGCGGAGCCCCTGCCAACTCAACGGTGAGGGTGTCCGGAAAGGACCAGGTGATTCTGCCTCCCTGGCAATCCCACTGGAGGAGCGGATCCTGCTGCTCGTCTATGCAGTGTGCCGCGATGCAGGTGATAACCGGGGACGGTCCCGGCTGCGCCGCACCGGGTCGCAGCGGCTTCAGCTCCACCTGCAGCGCCTGAAGGTCCGCGCTGTCAATTTCCGCCCGGGCCCGCAGATGCTCTGCATGCACCGCAGCAGGGCGCCACCCCGCCGCCGCGCTGGTCTCAAGCAGCGCGTGGAGAAAGTGGGCGGTTGCGTTCTGCAGGGGGCTGTCCAGGATTCGCTGCTGTCGGCCATCGGGACCGGCAACCTCCAGGCGTCCCGCCCAGCTGTTGCGGCGGTAGTAGCTGTCCCGCCGGGGCCACAAGACCAGCCCCCGCGCCGCCAGGAGCCGGCCCGGCCCGGTCCCGTCGGCGGCCCCCCGGGCCAGCAGCTCGCTGACATTCTGCAGCGCATCGGTGAGGACGTGCTGAAACCCGAAGAAGAGTGACCCCTCGCTGCGCGCTTCAATCGCCTGCATCTCCCTGATCTCCGCCACCGTTCCCGCAGCGGGCTTCTCACACAAAACATCAAACCCCGCCTCAAGACCGGAGCGGACAAAGGGCAGGTGCAGGTTGATCGGCAGGGGCAGGCACAGCAGGTCCCGAGGCCCACCGCTCTGCCGGGACTGGGGCCAATGGTCAGCCACCAGCGCCGGCAGTGTGGGGTACACCTGCCATCCCTGGGCAGTCAGCTCCCGGGTTCTCTCGGTTGCCCGATCCGCCCCGTTCACCACCGGATCCACCACCACCGCACCGAGGCGGCATTCCCCCATTCCGGCGTAGCGCCGGGCTTCATCGATGAGGGTGCGGGCGTACCCCTCACACCCGACAACATGTACGAATCGCATCCTGCCATGGTAGCAGGGAGAATTGCCGGTGGGAATAGTTGCCTCTGAAACGTCGGTACATTACGATGGCGTGACGAGGAGATCCACCGATTGAACCCTACCAGAACGCAGGACTTGCGCGCAGAAAAAACTACTCAGGTCCTCAACCGGTTCCTCGATGGGTCCGGCTGGTCCCGCAAAGAACTTCAGGAAGAGAACGGTATCAGCTACGGCACGATCTCCATTCTCCTGAACAACCTGGAACGGGCCGGCGTCATTGCCCTGGACCGGCTGGACGAATCCCAGGGGGGCCGTCGGGCCGGCCGGTACCGAATCGTTCCAACGTTTCGGGTGTTTGCCCAGGTCGAGATCCGCAGTTACGGGTTCAACTGGAGCGTGCGGGACATGACCGGCCAGGAGATTGCCGGTGGAATCATCGTTGACGACCACAGCCGGGACATAAACAGCAACCTGGCGGACGTTCTGGCTACCGTCGTCGCCGCCCTGCCGGCAGCTGAGATTCCGGGGGAGCGTCTTCACAGCGTGGGGATCGCCCTGCCCGGTCACTACCGTAGGGAAGACGACGCAGTCATCAAACCATCAACACCGCGCATCGGCGAACTCACGATTTGCTCGGTGGTCCGCAAATACTTCGGCGGCAAGCTGCTGGTGGAATCCGACGTCAATGCGGCGGCGTTCTTTGATCTGGAGCGGGTCCTCGGCACCGGGCGCACCGCCGGCGCCAGCAGGGGGACGGTGCTTTACCTCATCACCACCGCCGATGGAATCGGGGCCTCCCTGTTTATCAACGGGGCGATTCACTACGGCGCCACCGGCCACGCCGGAGAGATCCACATGTACCCGGTCTCCACCGACGACGGATGGAAGACTCTGGGGGACTGTCTGGACCCCACCGTTATGGCTGCCCGCGTCGGCATAGCCGGCCAGGATCAGCCCCGCTTCGACCAGCTCCGCACGATGATCTGGACCGGCCGCGCCGCCACTGAGCGGCAGTACCCGCACGTTGTGGATGCGTTTGCCCAGGCGATCTACCTGCTGGACAGCGTTCTTGATCCGGACTCCATTGTCATCGCCGGTCTGTACTGCGGGTACGGCCCCCGTCTTTCCCGGGATGTATCGCGACGACTGCTGGAGGTTTCGGAGCCCGAGTTGATGAACAATGTGGAAATACACCAGTCCGATGGAAGCGAGGGGCTGGCGATGTCCGGGCTATTCCGTATGCAGACCCAGCACTGGGCTCAGGTTGCCCGCTTCAGCGGTTGACCAGCAGTCGCCCGCAAACGTTCGCGTCAGGCCTGCTGACCCCACCGTGACCACAGCACTGGTGTTCTCGACTTCATTCGTTCCCTTGATGTACCAGTCCACCAGTACGCCTGACTCGAGTCGCAACACTCCGCAACACTTCCCCCCGGCGTCGACGCTGATTGTCGTCTCACCGATCAGAAACCGATGGTCGGTGTGCTGGTCGTACGTGAAGAAAAAGATGAACTGCTCCGGAGACCCGTCATTCGTTGTGCCCTGGAAGGTGAGAATCCGCCCTCCCGGTTCCACCGGATACCGCGCGGGAAGCCCGGCCCGGATCAGCTCGGCGGCTACTTCCTGCGGTGTGGCATCCGGGTCGGTGACCATCCGGGTCAGCCGAGTCGCCCGGGCACCGTTGCGGGAAATGCAGTCGTTCAGGATCGTGCAGGGTCTTCCGTCCCAGTCCTGCCCGGGTATCTCGCCGATCCAGTACAGCTGCCCCCCCTCGTCGACGTAGGACGACAGTAATCGCTGCACCGTTGGGTCCATCATCCGCCACAGGATCACCACCAGTCGGGGGTGCACCACCGGATCGATCCGCTGCTGTCCGTCCAGCCCGATCCACGCCGGTACGTACCCCACCTCCTGGGCGCTGTTGCTCAGTGTCTCCAGCCCCAGATGCCCCTGCAGAGGCGGGATGTCCATCGCGGGCCAGCGCTCACACCACGAAGCGATAGCAGAGTAACGCTGGTAGACACCAAAGCAGAGATCCTCCTGCCGGAGAGAGCCCACCAGGCTGTCGCCGTGTTCCGCGAACCATCGGTTGAGGTGCCTCATGGAATGGTACATCTCCCGCAGCTCCCCATCGGGACCGATGGGCGCGGCGGAAGGAAAGTGGGGGTGCTGCTTCTTCGTCGTGCTGTCCAGCGTCTCATCCCAGTAGTCGTGGCTGACGGCGCAGAAAACCACAAATCCCGTTGCTCCCCCGGCGATTGAGACGAGCGTCTGGAAGATCGGTACAAACGGGTACTGCGAATAGGGATGGTACAGGGTGGCGAACCCCCAGTTCTCTTCCATGTTTATCCCGCGACCACGGGTAGCGGTGTTGATGTAACGACTGAACACCGTATTGGGGACCACCGGATGGTTCGCGTCAACAGTACGGGGGTCGGAAATGTTATAGGGAGTAACACCCAACCAGCTGATGAAACCGTAGTGATAGATCTCCCGGTCAACCTCGATTGGGTTGTGCGCAATCCACCAGTCAGCGTAACGCGGAGCCAGCGGGGCAAACGGGCTGGTTGTCTCGTGCAGCGTCACCGCATCACGCTGGGGAACGTTCTCCTCTATGGGCGGGGTCATCCCGGCGTAGTTTGAGAGGTAGGGCAGCTCCAGTCCCAGAGCCTCCCGGTACAACCGGTAGGTGTCGCCGCGGATCCACCCCTGATACCGGCCCCAGGCGATTCGATTCTCGAGCTCCTCCCGATCCGGAGCTTCATCGGGGAAGTCCCAGCTGAGAGCGGTCTGCGGAGCGCCTCCTGCAAGCCAGCGATCGATCAGCGGTTCCCCCGTCTCCCCGCGGTAACGGTTCAGCGTCGAACTCTCGTAGCCCATCATCCACGGCGGAGCATTGGACGCACAGTACAGCGTCTCATCGTTGATCTGAATCGCCACCAGGGGGCCCCGAGGAGCAGTGAATGGTCGGAGTACTTCCGCCACCGCCGCGAGCCAGCGCCGGGCGTGGTCAAGAAAGGGTTCCGCGTACGGGGCGGGAAGGATGCTGCGATCGTACTCCCAGATCAGTGGACTTCCGTCCCACCGCTGCATCGCCTCCCCGGTTTCGGCACCGCCGGAGGGGCTCACCCAGTCGGGGAGCCCACCGATATTCAACTCGGAGTGGACAAACGGGCCCGGCTTGGCAATCGCCAGCAGGCCAGCGTCTTCAATAAGGTGAATAAACCGCGGAAGGTCGCGATTTTTCTTCTGGTCACCGGAAAAGTCAGGTCGATCAACGGAAGGATCGGGCATGTGATGACGCCAGGGAATATAGAATGTGATCGCATTGGCATCAGACTCCTGGATCTGCCGAATCCGCTCTTGCCAGTTCTCCGCCCGGTCGCGATAGTACTGGTACTCCGCCGCCCGCAGAAAGACAGGGCTGTTGCCACGATGGAACGAGCCTTCACGGTAGCTGACTTCCCATCGGTGTTGCTCGCCAGTTTTCATGATAGTTATTATTATTCTTAAAATAAGTATTGACAAGTACCAACGCCGTGTTTACCCTGAAGAATCATCGATTCGATAAGGAGGAGAGGATGAGAAAGTACATATCCCTTGCGTTGATGGTTGTCCTGGCTACCGGCGTGGCCTTCGCTCGCGGAGGACA
>SKHA01000262.1 GCA_007117185.1 Spirochaeta sp.
CCGCTGCATCCGGGCCCGCAGCCGCGAATCCAACTCCGGGGTGATCTCTCTGGGCTCGGGAGGACCCAGGGTGTAGTTGTAGAACCGCACCGAGACGAACTCCTGCCAGTTTTGCCGCTGCGAATCCGGAAGGAGCCGGCCGTTGGCCCAGTAGAACCACCGGCCATCCATCTGCAGCGCCGCTTCGCCATCCCTGACCGCCGTCGCCGAGACACGATGCGGGTACGACCGGGCAATCGCCTCCACCTCTTGCAACCCCGCTACCTCGGCGGCAACGATCACCCCGGTTGTGAAGAAAAACAACAACGCTGTCATACCGATCATCTTCTGAATATAACCAACGAACCGGCTATCGTCCCGGCTTTTCAACACGGTAGTGTTTACAGTACCGTTAGCCATGTACTTGCCCGGAAAACGTGTTGCCGCCCTCATGGTCCTCCTGCTTGTCATCCCGGCGGCGCTGTACGCCGCTGAAGCAGGACACAGTCTGGAACACCAGATGACCCAGCTGGCGCTGCAGATCGGCATCATCCTCTTCGCCGGGTACTTCGGTACGGTCTTCGCCCGAAGGATTCGCATTCCCATCATTCTCGGGGAGCTTCTGGCAGGGATCATCATCGGGCCGTATCTGCTCGGGTCGGTGGCGATTCCCGGCTACCCCGAAGGTATCTTTCCCCGGGTTGCCAACGCCCTGTCCATCTCTCCGGAGCTCTACGGTTTCGCTGTGGTGGCCTCAATTGTGCTTCTCTTTCTGATGGGGCTGCAGACCGACCTGCGGCTCTTCCTGCGGTTCGCGTTTAAAGGCAGCATCGTGGGGTTGAGCGGCGCGGTGCTCTCGGTTGTCGCCGGACTGACTGTGGGGCTGCTGATGACCGGTGGGACCCTCTCTGATCCGCGGGTTCTCTTCCTGGGAGCGGTGGCGATCGCCACTTCGGTGGACATCACCGCCCGCATCCTCAGCGACCGCCGCCGGATGGCCAGCCCTGAGGGGGTGACAATCCTATCCGCGTCGGTTATCGAGGACGTCTTCGGAATCACCCTGCTGGCGGTGGTCCTGGGGGTGGACGCACTGGAGACCGGCGGGGCCCTCTGGTCCACCGTCATCTCCATCGCCGGCAAGGCGCTGCTGGTGTGGCTGGGCTTTACCACCCTGGGCATCCTCTTTTCCCGGCGGATCAGCGCGCTCCTGAAGAGCGTACGCAGCCCCTCGCAGATCGCGGTCCTTTCCCTGGGGTTGGCGCTCATCATGGCGGGGCTGTTCGAGGCGGCAGGGTTGGCGATGATCATCGGGGCCTACGTGATGGGCCTCTCTCTGGCCAATACGGATATTTCCTACGTGGTTCAGGAGAAGATCGAGACGGTGCACCAGTTTTTTGACCCGATCTTCTTTACGGTGGTGGGGATGCTGATCAACGTCTACGTCATCGCCACCGGGGAAGTAGTGTTTTTCGGACTGCTCTTCGGGGTGCTGGCGACGGCGAGCAAGCTGATCGGGTGCGGCATACCCTCGCTTGCGCTGGGGTTCAACCGCCACGGAGCGATCCGGATCGGAGTGGGAATGATCCCCCGCGGCGAGGTGGCCCTGGTGATCGCTTCCATCGGTATCGGATCAGGAATCCTCACTGACCGGCTCTTCGGGGTGACCATCGTAATGACCCTCTTTACCACCCTCCTGGGTCCACCGTTTTTCAACCGCCTGCTGAAGCAGTCACCACAGACTACCCGGCGGGAGATAGCAGATACCGAGACGGTCACCACCGATTTTCAGTTCGGCTCGGCAGACCTGACCAGGTTCCTCCTGAGCGACGTGGTGCTGATGATGCGCAACGAGGGATTCTTCGTGAACCGCTCCGAGGGCGAACACAAGGTCTACCACATGCGCAAGGACAGCGTGTTTATCGCGATGATGGGAACGCCCACCAGCCTCCATTTCACCAGCCACCGCGAGGACGTCACCCTGGTGAACAACCTGGTCTACGAATCGATCCTGGGGTTGCAGCAGCAGGTCAGCCACATTCGCTCCATTTCCAAGCCCACAGAGCTGCGCCGCACCCTGGTGGAACAGAGTTCCCGGGCAATGGTGGAGTGGAGTCGCTACCTGCCGGTGGAGTGCATCCACCTGAACATGAAAGCCGAAACCAAGGAAGAGGTGATCCGTGAGCTGGTGACTTCCCTGCTCCACGCCGGGAAGATCATCGATTACGAAGAGGTGCTCAATGCGATCCTGGAGCGGGAGCAGTCCATGAGTACGGGGATGCAACACGGTGTTGCGATCCCCCATGGCCGGTCCAACGCGGTGACGGACCTGTGCGCCGCGGTGGGGATCCTTCCTGACGGTGTTGATTTTGAATCCCTTGACGGGGAGCCCACGAATATCGTCTTCCTGGTGGCTTCACCGAAGGACAACCCCGGGCCTCATCTGCAGATCCTGGCGGGAATCGCCGGAATCGTGAACAGCGACGAGGCGCGGGCACGAATGCTCTCGATTCCCACGAGGCGAGAGCTGATCGAATACATGGTTGGGCATTCCAGCCCCCGGAGAAAAGCATGAGGAATCGAGCGCTGCCAGTTGTCATTATTGTGGCCATTGTGGCCGGTATCATCGTC
>SKHA01000298.1 GCA_007117185.1 Spirochaeta sp.
ATACCGAGGGTCTCTCCCTGCCGCAGGGTCAGACTCACCCGGTCCACCGCTGGTGACATCTGCGGGTCGTAGCGGACGGTCAAATCCGTGATGGTGATTCCCTCAGCCAGATCTCCGATACGGGGGTTCTCGATGACCGGGGGACCCGACGGGGTCTGGAGTATTTCATTGATGCGCTGCATCGAAGCGGCGCCGCGCTGGAGCATGTTGACGGTGAAA
This sequence comes from Spirochaeta sp., assembly GCA_007117185.1. Lineage (GTDB taxonomy): Bacteria > Spirochaetota > Spirochaetia > DSM-27196 > Alkalispirochaetaceae > Alkalispirochaeta. The sequence continues at coordinate 220 of SKHA01000298.1, forward strand.
CCGGCGCCCAGCATCGGCCAGATCAACATCTGCAGGTAACTCAGGGTAGCCACGAAGTCTCCGGTACTGATCGTCTCTTCCAGCAGCGCCCGCCCGCCAAACCACAGGAGAATCAGAATGGTCATCCCGGACAGAAAAGTGACAATCGGGAAAAAGAGCCCCCAGATACGTACCAGGCGCATATTCTGTTGCTGATAGTAGCTGTTTGCCTCGGCGAAACGCCCGGTGAAGAAGTCTTCCTTGACAAACCCTTTTACGACGCGGATCCCACTGAGCACCTCCTGAACCTGGTCGCTCATTCGGGAGAATCCTTCCTGAACCTGGCGAAAAAGGGTGTGCATCCGCCCCCCCACAGCGATGATCATCACTGTTATCAGGGGGAGGGGGAGAATGGTCATCAGCGCCAGCCGGGGGTTTCGGCCAAAGAGGATGATCAGGATCGCCACAGTCATGAACAGACCGTCCACGAACGCAACCAGCCCCATCCCGATGGCCATGCGGATCGCGTTCATGTCGTTGGTCGCCCTGGCCATAAGGTCGCCGGTCTTGTGGCTGCGGAAGTACTCCGGTGGCAACACCAGCAGGTGGTTGTAGAGTTGTTCCCGCAGTTCCGCTTCGATCTTCCGGCTGCACCCGTGGATGAAATACCGCCAGCCGAAACGCCCGATTGCCACCACAACGGCTGTGGCCAGCAGCAGCATCACCGTCGGTGCCGTTCTGGCCGCCAGACCCGGCACCCCGGGAAGAAGCATATCGATGGCCTGTCCCACCAGATGAGGAATGCCCAGTTGGGCCCCGCTGGTCAGCAGCAACGACAAGACACCCGCCAGGTAATGCCAGCGATACCGTCTGAGCAACGGGCGAAGTGTGGAAAACTCCCGGATCATCCGGCGTTACGCCACTGGGCGATTCTTTGGGAGATCGAATCCCGTGCGATAGAGATCTGCTCAAGAAGTTCCCGTTTGCTCTGCACCGGCGGAAACACCCGGACAACCGACAGATGGTACACATCACCGCCGGTAGCAGCGGTGAAGTCACGCAACGTGGCATAGCGGGAACCTCCCTCGATGGCAAGAGCGACAATCGGGAGGGGCCGTATTGCGTGGACCCGGCGGATCGCCCCGCTGTGGAACGGCAGCAGCTGGCCATCCCGGGACCTGGTGCCCTCAGGAAAAATCACCGGGCATTCACCGGGGCCGAGACGACGGCTCATCCGGTCGATCTCCCGCATGGCGGCGGAAAAATCACGGTGTCTGTTGATCAGAGCGTGTTTCTGAATTCTCAGGACACCGGAAACAGCGGGAAACCATTTGCGCAGTTCCCGCTTGGCCACGAACCGCACCGAATGGTCTCCGAAGTACGCCATGATGGCAGCGATGTCGATGAGGCTCTGATGGTTGGCCACGATGAGCATCTCTCTGGGGAGCCCCGGGGGCAACGGATCGAACCGGAAGTTGAAACCTACCCAGGTGGAAGCAATTGCCAGCAGACGACGCGCCCGAAAGGACACGGTGGCGTTGATGTGCCCCTGCGCAAGAGAGTAGCCCACTATCAGGAGCACTTTGTCCACCAGATCCCACCAGAACAGTTGGGCGGTAACAAGAATATAGAAGATAGCCGTTCGCATCGAAAAAAACTGTACCCCGAAACTGCACCCCGTGTTAACAGCGAATCGTTGACATGGGTCTGCATATTTGCTAACGTCGCCGGAAGTTATCACATTTTTATCCGGAGGATATTTCTTTTGATTGCAAAGGGATCAGCCGCGAAACGTCACCGTCAGAGTGAGAAGCGGCGTTTACAGAACCGAATCGTACGAAGTCAGATCAGAACGAGCACCAAGCGCGTCCTGAGCGCTGTAGAACAGAAAGACCAGGATGCTGCTGCCGCCGCGTTCAAGGCCTTTTCGAGCCTCATTGACTCCGCAGCCCGCAAGGGTGTGTATCATCAGAACACTGCGGCACGCAGGAAGTCTCGTATGGCCGTCAAGGTGAACGGGATTACTGCCTGACCCGGGGGGAATGACGTGCCCGATTCCAAGCTCACCAAGGCGGAGATCGTCGAGCGCATCAGTGAAGAGGTGAGTGTCAGCAAGCGAGACATCCACTCCATCGTTGACCTCTTTTTCGGTGAAATGAAGAGCGCTCTTCTTGAAGACAAGGTGATAGAATTTCGCGGTTTCGGAACGTTTGAGATCAGGACCCGAAAAGGTCGCCAGCACGCGCGGAATCCTAAAACAGGGGAACGCGTTGCAGTACAGAATCATGGTGTTGTTGTCTTTCGGCCTGGAAAAGAGCTGAAGGAAGCCAGCTGGCCCCTGCGCAGTTGATGGGAACCAAGCGCCGTTCCGGATCTCGGCCTCGTGGGAGCACTGCGGCACCTCGGG
>SKHA01000169.1 GCA_007117185.1 Spirochaeta sp.
CGCCCTCGTCAGGCAGGAAGACGTCCACCGGTGCGATGTAGGGGCGACAGGGCTTGCCGGAAAAATACGCGTCCAGTTGTACGTACACCTTCGCCAGAATGGCCTGATGCACCCTCCGCGGCGCAGGGCTCATGTTGTGGGCGACGCCGTGGATCAGCTCCCAGCGTTCCTCGGCGGGCCAGAGGCGATAATCTCCGTAGGTGTAGCGTTCGGTACGCTTCACCGGGCTGGTGCCGTGCACAACCTCACTTATATACTCAGAGTATACCAGAATCCCCGCAGAGGGGTATCGTCACATCAAATCAAGAAGTCTGTCGGGAAAGTTGGTGATGATGCCGTTGATGCCGGTGGCCAGGATTCTCTGCATCTCCAGATCATCGTTCACCGTATAGGTATTGACCAGAAAACCCTCGTCCTGTGCAGCTCTGACGAACGCAGCGTCAACAAATCCGCGGTCCGGGTGCAGCGCGTCGGCTCGCACCGATCGGGCGTAACTCCACAGATCAACCAGACGCCCTGCGAATATGATACCCGTGGTTATCGAAGAGTCGATCTCCTTCACCTTGAGGACACTGGCGTGATTGAACGATGAGACGATAGCTCGATCGGCAAGCTTGAACCGCCGTAACGCCGCGATCACCTGTTCTTCCATGTCCGGGTACCCTATCAGACCATTCTTGAGCTCAATGTTGACCACCGCATCATGATCTGCCAGGAACCCCAGGACTTCCTCCAGATGGGGCACTGTGTCCTCATGGAGAATATCTTTCGATCGGGTACGGAGTCTCACCGTTCGCAATTCCGCCCAACTCTGATCGAAGACCCAACCCTGGGAGTTGGTCGAGTAATCCAGGCGTTCATCGTGAATGACAACCAACTCGCCATCCCTGGTTCGCTGCACGTCAAATTCGACACCATCAGCACCGATCGCGACAGCCTCGCGAAATGCGCGCATCGAGTTCTCTGGAAATCGACCGGAGAAACCGCGATGTGCCAGAACATTAGTCTTCATGTGTTGCTCCATTGTGGTCGTGCAGACCAGAGAGGGAAACCCGCCGGGCCCAGGCCCCGACGGGAGAAAAAACCTACTGCTGCATCAAAACGTTACGGACGAAATCCGAGATCATCAGATCCTTGTAGGGTGCGGGAAACCACGCCAGAGCGTTGTTTGCCCGATCTTCTTCAGAAAGCAGGGTGCCTTCCATCTCAATGTCGATACGAGCGGGGTACGCCCCGACCATCTCAAACTTCTTCCGCTGCTGTTCAACCGTGGTCAGGTGATGGATGAAAAGCGCTGCCGCAGCCGGGTTGGGGGCGTTATGCAGGATTCCCATGGTGTCACCGCCGCCGGCGGCACCCATTTCCGGAATGTACATCCGTGCCCGGGAGAAGATGTTGCCCCGGTTGATCATGTCCTGGACGTTGTCGTCCCAGCCGAAGGTCATCGCCATCTCGCCGTCGTTGATCCGAACGATGGAGTCGTTGTTGGACACGGTAAAGGTAAGCTTGTCCTTGCGCTGGTTGAACCAGTCCCAGACCAGATTCCAGTTGGCCACTTTGGCCGGATCCACTTCTTCGTCTCCTACGTACTGCTCAAGACCACCGGCAACGTGGTGAATGACGGTGTGCACAAAGGACTGTCCGGAACCACCCCGGGACGGATCGTTGAAACCAAACTGACGCGGGTTCGCGTCGATCCACGCTTCAAGCTCTGTAAACGTCTGCGGTGGGTTACTCACCCGCTGGGGATCGTAGAGGATACCCGTCTGGTTCCGGTGCAGGGGGGTCAGGTAGCCGTTGGTCAGCACGCCTTCCTGCATTTCCCAGAGAGCAGGCGCCAGGTGCTCCGCATCGGGGATGATGTTCTGCAGGGGACCGTAAAACAAACCGAGATCCAGGGTGGTCTTGACCCACTGGCCCCCAACAACCATCGCATCAACGGTGCCCACAGCGCGGTTCTGCTCGGCGATCACCTTATTGAAGTTGGCCGTCTGGTCTCCGATGACCAGATTCACCCTGATTCCGTACTCCGCCTCAAAATCTTCAGCGGCTTCCCGGAAATAGTCGGGGAAATACCACGCGTAGAAGATAACCTGTCCTTCCGCCTTCGCCGCATCGACGATTTCGTTCCAGCTCGCCGACTGCAGGTCCAGACTCGGTGCCTGAACCTGGGGCTCCCGTGATCCCGCGGCAAAGAGCATGCCCACTGTCAACAATCCGACAACAAATACTGCCAGAATCTTCTTCATAACACACCTCCAGTGTAATTTTTCTTTAGCATTACATCTTTCCCAAAGATGCTGCTAAATAATCTGATTTAAGAAACCGCTCTACGATGAAGAGCATGACGATGTTCGGCGCCATCATGATCAGGGCAACCACCGAGGCGTTGGTCCGAATGAAGTTGTATCCCATGAAGGAAAACAGAATCGTCGGTATCGTCTCGTAGGTCGGCGTTCCGATGACAAAGGTCAGGTTGAACTCTTCGATGCTGGTGACAAAGGCGAAGATCATCCCGGCGAGGAGACCCGGGCGGATCATCGGCAGGAAGATCTCCCGAATCTTCACCCAGGTGCCGGCACCAAGGTTTTCCGCGGCGTCGATCACGTCCTGCGGAATGGACGCGAAACTCGTTGTCAGTACCCGGACCATGTAGGGCATACCCATCAGCGTGTGTGCCAGAACCAGTCCGAAGAAGGTCTGACTGAGGCCAATACCGGCAAACACACGGCTCAGAAAGAGCGCGACAACCATGCCGGGCATGATGATCGGCAGCAGCACGATGAGCATGAAGAACTTCCGGCCGGGCACGCGTTTTCGTCCCAGCACGTACGCAGTCGGCAGGGACAGGACAAACGAGAGCAGCACAGCCAGCGGCGCGACGGTGTAACTCGTCCGCAGTGCCCGAACGATATTGGTATAGCGGAAGACGAACTTCCAGGGTTCAAAGGAGAAACTCTGCGGCAGGATATCCGGAAACGACCACGGGTTGGCCGGGTCGACCAGAGACCACATGACCGCCATGAAGATGGGTATACCCACCCAGATGATCTGAACCGCAACAAAGAACGCGGTCAGCAGGATATAAAACTGCTTCTTTCTCTTTGCCTGTCGTACGTGAAGCGGTGTCCCCGCCTGCGTCTCAATAATAGCGGACATATCAGTCTTCCCTCTGTACCAGCCCGGCAAACCGGGAGTACGCCCAGATTACAAAGAACGTTGTGAAGATGATGATTATTCCCAGCACCGCAGCCTGGTCCCACTCCTGGTACAGCGTTGCCATCACGTGCATCCGCACCGCCACCGAAGACGGATAGATCGGTCCGGCCACACTGAAAATGGGAAAGTCCCCGAACGCCTTGATGAACATCAGGATCATGGAAACAAGAATTCCCGGCATTGCCAGAGGTATGTAGATCCTGAACAGAATCGACAGGTATCCCGCCCCAAGATTTCGTGCCGCGTCAACGGTATCGTCACGGATAGATGCGATCGATGCCATCACGATCAGCAGAACGAAGGGGAGATTCTTCCAGATCTGGATGAAGATCACCCCCCAGCCGAAGCGGTCGTTCAGCATCCGCATCGGCTCCTTGATGATGTTCAGTCGCAGCAGGAAGGTGTTCACCAGGCCGTGGAAGGACAGCAGGTTCACGATCAGGAACGCTGCCACCAGCGCCGGTATAAACAGGGGAATCTTCACCAGCGATCCGAGCATCCCCTTGCCTGCGCCACCCTTACGAAAGAAGAGCGCCAGAGGAAACGCGAACAGAAGGGTTCCTACGGAACTCATCACACCCATCTTCAAGGAGAACCGGATCGAATCGAGGGATTCCCGGGCCAGAAACACCTGGACCCAGTTGTCCAGGGTAAACTCGGACCGCCCGGTGATGCTGAACAGACCAAAACTTTGTGCAAAGGTCAAAAAGATTGAGGACCCGATGAAGAGCAGAATAAAACCCACTCCCGGCACGAGCATCAGGTAGTTGATCAACGACGCGTCTTTGTTCCTCACAGATCACCCCCTGAGTATGCTGAACGCGTTCTCGGGAACGGTGAACTCGATCGTGTCGCCCGAGCGAACCACATCCACTTCGTCTGTCTGTGCCCGCATCCGAAACCCGTTTACCTCGAAGAAGAGATCCGTGGTGTTGCCCATGAAAACGGTATGCAGGATGGTGCCGCGAATCCGGTTAACCCCGTTGTCGGCGCGAACCTTCATCTCTTCCGGGCGCCAGCTGAATTTCAGCGTTCCGGAACTGTCCGGCTCGGCCTTGCCCTCACCATCTATCACGACGGTGCCGAACGGCGCCTCCACGGTGTAGCGGGTGTTCTCCCTCTTCACAATTGTTCCCTCGAAGATGTTCGCCAGGCCGATAAACCCGGCGACGAAGCTTGTCAGGGGGTTGCGGTAGATTTCGTAGGGGTTGCCGATCTGCTCGATCCGGCCGTCATTCATTACGACGATCCGGTCGGAGATGGCCAACGCCTCGTCCTGATCATGGGTCACGTAAATCGTGGTGATGCCCAGCCGTTTCTGCATTTCCCGGATCTCCACCCGCACCTGAACGCGCAACTTGGCGTCAAGATTGCTGAGGGGCTCGTCAAAGAGGAGGATCTCCGGTTCCGTCACGATAGCCCGGGCCAGGGCCACCCGCTGCTGCTGCCCGCCGGAGAGCTGCCCGGGTTTGCGGTTTTCCAGGCGCTGGAGACCCATCATCTCCAGGACTTTCGATACCCGTTGCTTCTGCTGGTCCACGGGGATCTTCTGCATCTTCAGACCGAAGCAGATGTTGTCCCACACGCTCATGTGGGGAAAGAGCGCGTACGACTGGAAGCACATCGCGGTGTTGCGCCTGTTGGGAGGAACGTTGTTCACCAGCGTGTCCCCGAAGTAGACCTCTCCACCGTCGGGGTAGTAGAATCCGGCGATCGTCCGCAGGGTGGTGGTCTTTCCGCACCCGGAAGGCCCAAGCAGCGTGACAAACTCTCCGTCGGCAACGTCAAGATCGATTCCATCGACGGCGACGACGTCATCAAACTTCTTCGTAAGATTTACGATCTTCAGCAACGACACTCGATATCTCCCTCTTCAGCCGGCGAGGCGGCAGGTTGAACAAAAGACTTCCGCTACGTGCAAGTAGTACGCAACTTTTTGTAAAGTTTTTGCGTTGTCTTTGCGTAAGGATCATGGTATAGTCAACAACACGATACGTCAAGGAAATAATTTGAACGAAACCATTCGACTTAAGACGATAGCGGAGAATCTCGGGGTTTCGGTATCTACGGTCTCCCGGGTCCTGAACGCCAAACCGGGGATCAGCCGGAAGACCAGGGATGCGGTTCTTCAGGAGCTGCAACGGTACCGTACGCAGTTGGCTCCGGCGATCAGACAAGACGCGGACAAGCACAAGTTTATCGGCATCGTGGGAAGAAAACGTTCGGAGAAAGTGGACTCGATCTACTTCCATCACTCCATCGAAGGCTTCGAATCGGTGTTCCGCAGTTCCGGGTTTGCATCGCTGCTGGTGAGTGTGAGCGCTGAGGAGATCAACCGATCCTTCCCTCAAGAATCCCTGATGCAGGATCAGTGCGCCGGCTACATCCTTCGGGGACAGAGCTTGAGTACTCCCTTTATCCTTGAGGTCCTGTCCCTGGGAAAACCGGTGGTGCTTCTTGAGAACACGTTACCGGAACACCTGGTGGACTCGGTGATCTGCAACGACTGCGAAGGGGCACGATTCTCAACGGAGCATCTGATTCAAAAGGGTCACCGGAAAATCGTTCACATAACCGGTCCCGGAGAGTGGTACAACAACCGCGAACGGAGCAGAGGGTACCGGGAGTGCATGGTCTCTCACGGTCTGGACCCGGTGGTACTGCAACAGGAAGATACCACCCTGTACCACGGAGAAGCCGCCCTTCAGGACATTCTTGCACAGGCGCCGGGAACCACCGCGGTGTTCGCCGTGAACGACGCGATGGCCATCGGGCTTATGGAAGGGATCAGACGGACGGGACTCTCCGTTCCCGCCGACCTTGCGGTTGTCGGATTTGATGACATACCGTGGTCGGCGTTGAGCAACCCTCCCCTGACAACGTCCCATATCCACATCGACAAGATGGGAGAGATGGCCGCCCACCGGATGATGCAGCTGATAGCAGACCCCGACGCACCTCCTGCGGAGATCAAGGTTCCGGTGAGGTTTATCGAACGGGAGTCGGTACAGCAGAGACGGTAGTCGGGGTATCGGCGACCCGGGTAGCTGGCCGCCGGGTAGCTGGCCGCCGAAGGGCTACCGCAATCTGTGCTTCTCCTTCTCGTACAACTCGTCCATGTAGGTGTCCACGCTCTCCATAATCCGGGCGTTGGTCTTGTCCCAGACGTGGCGCACGTTGCGCAGGGTCATCGTCTTGATGTCCTTCTGGATATTGCTGCGTTCGATCTCCTCCAGCTTGGCGGTGAGCATCATCCCGGCTTTGATGAGGGTGTCGGAGATCTCCTCGGAATGGGAGAGCCCCATCTCCTTCATCATCTCCAGCTGCGCCTTCTCCAGCGACATGATCGCCTTCTGCGCCTCCAGGGTGATCGTCTTGGCCTCTACGTCCTTGCGGGCCAGCAGGTAATTCTCGTAGGTGTCAAGGTGGTGGTTGATCTCCCGCTGCTTGGCCACAAAGACTGCCCGCATCAGCTGCTTGCGGTAACGGTACTTGTCTACCGCCGTGAGGGTCTGGTCGGTATCAATCGCCCGAAGCTCGCGACTGAAATCCTGGGTGTTGGTCAGGTCCTTGGGGCTGTACTTGGCCAGCGCCGCGTCCTCGCTCACCGTTGCCAGCTCACTGCGATCGTTCCATCCTGCCATAGGGTCCTCCTTGAAGGGGGTTGGGGTGATACCGGTGCAACCGGTCCTGCAGACGGGACACCGTCCCGTCACATGTTTTCTGAAAACGAACGGCCACAGCCGGCCGCGCTGCCAGTTGATGCAGCGCCGGAATAACTTCGAGGTAGAGGCGAAACACCTGCAGGTCCGCGGCCACACCGGTACTGCGGCGGCGCAGATCCAACCGGCGTCTGAGGGAGGCGGCCCGCAGGGCCGCCTTCTGTCGGACAATTCCTCGCGGGTAGAGGACCCGCCGGGAGCGCCGCAGGGGCTGGTTTTCAGTCTGTCCCGCCGAAGACGCCGCTGACGCGCCGGAAGATCCCAACTCAACCCAGGCGCGGTGCAGCGCCAGCCCCCGCACCACCGCCGGCAGCACCAGCTGCATCTGCTCCCGCCGGGGGCGTCCCGCCGCAGTGGTGAGGCCCTCCAGAATCCACGGTACCGAGGAGAAGCGCGACAGGGTACGGACCTCCGCTGCGGTGGTGGTGAGGCCCAGAAGGCGCACCAGCGCCAGGGTAACCACCGCCTCCTGCAGACGCCGGGTGCGGTGGTCCCGCAGGATCATGCAATTTCGCCGGGGCAGAGCGAAGAGGCGCAGCGCCGCCGGAACGGGAGTACCGTCGCGATCGACCCTGCGTCCCCTCCGTCGACCCTCCCCGGCGTCCCCGGAACGTGCAGCCGAGGGGCGCAACAGTTGCCGGGCAAAGCCGCAGACCTGCACAGCCCCCCGCCGCGGCGCCAGGCGCACCAGCAGCATCGAAAAGATCACCCCTCCCGCTGCCAGCACCACCGCCGCACGGACCGCGTACGCCACCAGGATCAACGCTTCCCAGACAACGGACAGCGCACCCTGGTACGGTTGCCACCGTGTCCACTCCGGCTCAACCATTGACAACCACCATCCCGGTAGAGCGGATCGTCGCTGCGGCTTCACGGTACAACTCAAAACTGTCCGTCTCGTTCCGTACTTCCAGACGCAGATAACAGTTATTATCCCGGGCATACGCAAACTCCCAGGCAAAGACGACCCCAAGGTGCCGCGCTTCCAGAGTTTCGTCGCTGCGCAGTACCCCGCTGCCGGGGTACGCAAGATCGAACGCCGCTTCTCCGCGCAGGGTGAGCACCCCCACCACCGGCGGCACCGCCCGCTCCGGACGACGCCAGCAGGGCACCACTCCGTACCGCACCTCCTCCAGCAGCTCGTTGAGGAAGACAACCTCCTCGTCGAGGACCCGGATTCGTTCGTCCTGCCGGCGGATCACCCGGTCCAATTCCTGCTGCCGGCCGTACAGCACGGTGACCCCGGCAACCGCAAGAAAGAAAAAGAGAAATGCAAACTCTGATAGGCTGAAAAGCATCGCTTCGGAACCGGCCCGTCGTCTTCTCATCGAATCTGCCCTACCCGCTGCTCCAGAACATCCACCAGCGAATCGATCACCAGGTTCAGCTCGGCCACGCCCCGGCGAAACTCCTGGAGCTCACTGGTAATCGCCGCTACCGGAGCGTCGTCGGCAGCTGCGGCAAATCGCCGGGAAAGAGTAAGAAACTGCTCAACTTCATCCCGGTGGGCAGCCACCACCTCGGCGGTCCCCACCAGATGGCCTGCCAGCTGCTGCCCCGCCCCGGAGAGAGAGGTACTGAGTCGATCCGTCTCCTGCACAAAACGTTCGATTGACTGGCGATAGCCCTCCTCTGCCTCGGCCAGCGACTGCTGCGTCTCCTGCCGATCCCTGAGAAACGCTGTGATCCCATCGAAAGTCTCGCCGGACCGGGAGGAAAACTGATCCGCAACCCTGGCGAGAAGCTCGTAACTGCGCTCCAGAGAGTCGCTGTTCTCGGGATGGTGGTGCAGGTAGAAACTGCGCACAACCGCGCGCATCAGAACCCCGGCGATGGAGGTGCTCACCGAAACGCCCACATACGAAAACACCTGCCACATCTCTCCCCCGGCCCCACCGGCGTCCCATCCCTCCCGGGAGAACTGAACCCGGGTGAACAGCATCAGCAGGGAGATGAGGGTAAAGAGAAACCCCAGGAAATAGACCGAGTCGATATGGTGTTCCGCCAGAGAAAAATCACCACAACGCCGGGTGGCAAACGCCACAACCACCCCGTACAGAAGCACCAGCGCTGCCGGCAGGAACAGCGCCTGTGAATCCGTCAACGCTGCCGTCCCCACACCGGCGAAGATGATCATGATAAACGTCATTGCGGTTCCTCCATGCTCCCGACTAAGCAAACATCGTGCCAGCAGCAATTTCGGCCCGCAGAGAGGCGCTGACCGCTCCGGAAGCCCCCACAACAGCCCCAACCGGAACAAAGGTTCCGCTGAAACGAAACGAAGGTTACGCTACAATGGTTCCATGATCGACTCGATGCTCTACAGCTTCGTGGGCAACCACGACCCCGCCACCGTCCCCGGGCCCGCCGAAGACCCCGGTCCGGTACTCTCTCTGCTGCAGACCCGCAGGTTCAGCCACGTGGTCCTCTTCCTTACCAACAGCACCTACGGCGAGCGTGCCCGGGTGATCCAGCAGGTGGTCAACAGCGAACAGACCGGGGTCACCTTCTCATTCGTCGAGCTGTCTCTGGAGAGCGTGGTGGATTATCAGGAGATCTACACCGGCCTCACCGCGGCGCTGCGTCGGCTTGACCCGGTGCTTCCCCAGCCTCGAGAACGCTACGTCCTCCTCGACCCGGGAACTCCGCAGATGCAGACGGTATGGTTTCTGCTGGTCCAGAGCGGGATTCTCCCGGCCCTCCTCGTGCAGGGCATCCCCGCGCGATTCGGCGGCGGCCGCTACCGCAGCCGGGAAATCCGCCTGGACAGCCGCCACTTTCCCCTGGCAGTCACCCTCACCACCCCGCCACCGGAGCCACGGGAGCCACCGGAGGCACCCAAGCCATCTGGAACAACCTCGCCGCGCCGACCTGCCGGCAGCCCAGGCAGCCCCGGCACCCCCGCCACCCAGGAATGGACGATCCTCTCCCGGGAGATCATCGGCACCTCCCCGGCAATGGAACACCTGCGCCGCCGCATGGAG
>SKHA01000372.1 GCA_007117185.1 Spirochaeta sp.
CGGCCCTCGGTGTCGGCGTAGCGCATAGTGCCGAAGCAGAGCTCCGAGACCGGCTGGGCCACGCCCTGCAGTGTTCGATATTTCATTTTACTCCTCCAATTTTCTGGTAGACGTAGTGGTAGTGGTGCCCCTCGTACAGGTGCATCACCGACTGATGCGCTGCCGCAGCAGCCTCTCGCCGCGGCGAATTCAACGCTTCGTCCATCGCCTTGAGAGAGGGATAATCGATCTCCTGCACCAGAAAGACCTCAGGGGTCCCGTCGTCCTGGCGAACCGGGCGATAGAGCCGCACGTCCGTTGCGTGAAGCATCTGTCGCCACGCCGGCAACAACCGTTCCTCCACGGCGGTATAGAACTCTTCCTGCCGTCCGGGAAGGATACGACCGCAAAAAATCGCGCTACGGGTGTACATCAGAAACCCTCAAAGTATTTCATGGTGGCGGCGGTGTCTTCCGCGCCGATTCCGTGGGCCACAAAGAGGCGGTGGAGCTCGGTTATCGCCCCGGTCATCGGCAACGGTAGACGCTCTGCGGCGGCAAATGACTGAACCGCTTCCAGATCTTTCAGCATGTTGTCGATCCGGCCGGTAGGAGAATAATCCCGGGCGGCCATCTTGGGGCCGAACTCCTGCAGAATGTTGCTGTCGGCCCGCCCTCCCGAGAGCGCCGCGGGGATCCGTGCCGCATCCACACCACCGGCTTCCGCCAGGCGCACCGCCTCGGCGACCGCCTGAAACCCCAGCGCGCAGAGCACCTGGTTGACCAGTTTGGTGGTCTGCCCCGCCCCGTTGGGTCCCATGTGGGTGTAGTTGGCGCAGAGAGAGTCCATCACCGCCCGGGCGTTCTGCACGTCCTCCTCGCTGCCGCCGGCCATCACAGTGAGCTTTCCAATCAGCGCTTTGGGGGCGCCGCCGGAGAGTGGGGCGTCTACCCAGGCCATCCCGGTCTCCTCCCGCAGCTCCCGAGCGAGCTCCCGGGTTGCCACCGGATCGATTGAGGACATATCGATGAGCATCTTGGTGCTGTCGCCCTTCTCGGCGATCCCGGCGGCGCCGAAGACCGCCGCTTTGACGATCCCGGCGGTGTTCAGGCTGGTGATGACGAAGTCGCTCGCAGCAGTGGCATCCGCAGCGGTCTGTGCCGCCGTCGCTCCAAGCTTGACCAGATTGGCCACCTTCTCGCGATCAATATCAAAGACAGTAACAGCGTGACCCACCTCGATCAGGCGGCTGGCGATCGCCGTCCCCATGATTCCGTTACCTACAACGGAGACCTTTGCTTTTGTACTCATACCTACAGGGTAGCACGATTTCGCGAATCATGCTATTGTCATTACATAAATACAAAAGAAAATCATAAAGGAGCGGAGAAGATGGCTGACAAAACAACAGAACAGGCCCTGGCAAAGGGAATTATCATCCCTACTCCCCCCAAGACAGGGGCATATCACGTAGCGGTAGTGCAGACGGGCAACCTCCTGTACCACTCCGGACAGACCCCCATCGTCAACGGCGAAAAGGTGCTGCTGGGAACAGTCGGCAAGGACCTCACTCCCGAGCAGGCGGAGGAAGCGGCGCGCATCGCCGCGATGAACATGATCGCCCAGATCAGCACCTACCTCGAGGGAAACCTGGACCGGGTGACCCGCTGCGTTCGCCTTACCGGGTACGTGAACTCCGCTCCTGACTTTTTTGAACAGCCCCAGGTGCTCCACGGCGCATCGAAGGCAGTCCTTGATGTCTTTGGTGAGGAGCGGGGACTTCACGCCCGGGCAGTGTTTGGAATGACCCCGATGCCCTTCAACGTCTCGGTAGTGATCGACGGTATCTGGGAAGTCAAATGAGCAGCGTTCTGCTCACCAGGGAGCTGGCTCGGGAGGCGGTGGAGCTGGTACTGCCGTCGATTGAGCTGCTTCTCAAGAATCGGGGTAAACGTCAGGCGTTTCACCTGGTAATCCTCGACCCTACCGTCCGCCCCTGGAACGGGACGTTTGACGAGGCGATCCTGTACGAGCACTCTCTGTACCGCGAGAGCTGGGACAAGGACTACGGGGCGGTGGCGCGGTCGAAAGCGCTGCAGACCTGGCGTGACGGTCAGGGACTCCCCAACATTCTGCATCACGAGCTGGCGCCGGCGTCGCTGCAGCGCGGCGACGCCGAGGCGTGGAGCTCCTTTAACTGGTACGGTCTGACCGTCGCCGGCAGCGGGGTTCAGCGGTGGTTTGACTTTCTTATTGGCGGTTGGGTGGCGCTGGCGTGCCAGATGCTCGCCCGGGACGAAGCGGAAGCGGTGCGGAACGACCCGGATCGCAGCGAGTACTGAGGGCTGGGAATACTGAGCGCCGGGAATACTGAGGGCGAGGAGCCGTCCCGCCCGTAACAGAGTCGCTTTCGATGCGCCGAAATGGGTGGTACACTGCGTTGACTGGAGTATCATCATGACCGCACTGGACGCACTGTCCCCCACCGCACCGTCGCTGCCCCTTACCAGCCACCACTTCGCCGACAGGGCATACCGGACCGCCCTCAACCCTCTGCGCAACCCCGTCAAGGAAATCATGGACAGGAGCCCCTCTGTCGAGGAGACCCCGCCGACG
>SKHA01000166.1 GCA_007117185.1 Spirochaeta sp.
AAACGTCTTGGCCACGGAGATGCCCGAGATCGACTCCTGCATGTGCCCGTTGATCGCCGCGGTGGCCCGCTTGGCGTTGAGGGTGACCTTGCGGGCCAGGCGGCGAAACGCCAGGGCGATGATAACTGCCCCGGGGGCCATCGCCAGGAGGATCACCGTGAGGGGTCCGTTGATGGTGAACAGATACGCGGTAAGGATCACCACCATCAGGAGCTGGCTGAGAAGGTCGATCACCAGGGCCACGGTGTTGGAAA
Source organism: Spirochaeta sp. (assembly GCA_007117185.1). GTDB lineage: Bacteria > Spirochaetota > Spirochaetia > DSM-27196 > Alkalispirochaetaceae > Alkalispirochaeta. The sequence goes on from SKHA01000166.1 coordinate 255, forward strand.
AATCCTGGGTATCCGAGGTGACCCGGCTGACGATACGCCCCAGGGGGTGCTCGTCAAAAAAGGTCATGTCGTGCATCACCGCGTGACGAAAGACGTCGGTGCGCAGGGTGAGGACCACATCCCCCACCACCCGGGCGGTGATCTTCTGGCGGGCATAGTTCAGGACCCAGGCGAAGGCGCCTACCAGGAATACCGCCAGCGCGGCCCCGACGATGTAGCGCAACGTGGGGCGTCCGGCGATCGCGTCTATCGCCCGGGCCACCACGATTGGGGCCACCGCCTCGGCCATCGAGCTGAGGGTCAGCACCACCGCCACAATAAGGATGCTCCTGCGGTGGGGTGCAAAGAAGGAGACGATCCGCCGAATCAGCGCCCCGTCGGAATAGACGCGGTCGTAGGATTCGCTCTCCAGCCCGTCAAGGATAAATGCCATCTCAGGTACACTCGCTGCAGGTATGGGCAAAGATGCGCCGGTATTCGCCGCTGCGCTCCAGGAGGTCCTCGTGGGAGCCGGTGTCCAGGATGCGTCCGCGCTCAAGGAGGATGATCCGGTCTGCCTTGCGGATCTGGCTCAACCGGTGGGTTATGATGATGGTGGTGCGACGGGTCGCGATGGTGTCCATCGCTTTCTGGATCTCGTCTTCGGTGCGGCTGTCGATGGCGCTGGTGCTGTCGTCCAGAATGAGGATGCGCGGATCGGTGAGAAAGGCCCGGGCGATGGCCAGGCGCTGTTTTTGCCCCCCCGAGAGGGTCACCCCGCGCTCACCCACCACCGTGTCGTACCCCTCGGAGAAGCCGAGGATGAACTGCTCCGCCTGGGCCTGTCGGGCGGCGTTGTGGATATCCTCCTCCGAGGCGTCCCGGCGGCCAAAGGCGATATTGTCCCGGACGGAGAGGGAGAAGAGCATCACGTCCTGCTCGATCGTGCCGATCTGGTTTCGAAGGTGCTGCAGGTCCCACTCCCGCAGCTCCACCCCGTCCACCAGCACTGTTCCCTGGTCGGCGTCGAAGATGCGGTTGATCAGACGCGCCAGGGTGGTCTTGCCCGACCCGGTGCGTCCCACCACCGCGACGGTCTCTCCGGCGTGGATGGAAAAAGAGAGGTTTCGCAGAACGGGGTTTTCGCTTGTGAAGCCGAAGGTGACGTCACGAAACTCGATCTCGCCACGCATCTGCTGGCGGTACCCCCCGGCGTTCTGGTCCAGGCCGGGGTGGGGGCGGATGTACTGGAGAATGCGTTCTGCCGAGGCCAGACCAAGCTGCACCAGGTTGAACGAGAACAGCGAGATGAAGGTAGCGAATCTGAAGGTGGCGAAGAGGCCCATGTAGCTCACCACCTCGCCAAGAGAGATCGTTCCGGCGCGCCACAGCAGCAGCCCGTGCAGCAGCGCCAGGGCCCAGCAGAGGGCAAACGCCAGCATCGGCCAGTATTTCGCCTGAATCTCCCCCTGGCGGACAAACCAGTCCCGGAACGCCCGGGCGCGTCCGGTGAACTTGTCCAGCTCGTAGTGCTCGCGAACGTTTCCCTTGACCACCTCGATCCCGCCGATCGCTTCGGTGAGAGCGGAGTTCATTTTCCCGAACTCCTGGCGCTGGGCGACGCTGGCAGGCTCCAGACGGCGGTTATAGTCCCAGACGGTGAGTACCAGCAGGGCCAGGAAGAGTACCGGCACCGGCCACAACGCGATGTTGATCAGCAGGATCATACCCAGAGGAATAAGCAGGGCCAGCCCCGAATCGATGATCAGCATCAAACCCGGGGAATACATGAGGTTCAGGGCGCGCATGTCGTTGGTGGCCCGGGCCATGATCTCTCCGGCCTGCTGGGCGGCGTGAAAGCTCTGACTCTTGCCCAGCAGCTCTACGTACAGTTCCTCCCGGCTGTCCCGCTCCACCCGCTGCGCCAGCAGCTCGGTGGCAACGTTGCGCAGCAACCCGGTGATTCCCTGCACAACCGCCGACCCGGCGATGATCAGCGTCACCGGCAACAGGTCGGTGACCTGCCAGCCGCTGCGACTGACCACGTCAAAACCGCGCCCGACGAACAGCGGTACGTTGCCGTAGGCCCAGTTATTTACTACCGATGTCAGGATCAGCATCAGCGGCAGCCACCAGTAGTGCAGCGAGTGCGCCAGGATCCAGCGCACCGGCCCCGACGTGGGAAACCGCCGGATGTGTGAAACGGAAAACTCTGACATCAGGCCAGAGAGTACTCCAGCCATTGTGCCAGCGGCAACAACAGTTCATCTGTTCCGAAGGGGGATGCCACCTGAATACCCAGGGGGAGCCCCGCAGGGCCGGTTCCGCCGGGGAGCTTGTGCACCGGC
>SKHA01000131.1 GCA_007117185.1 Spirochaeta sp.
ACACGGCGATCATCCACGTGCCGCCCCTGCGGGATCGTGTCGAAGATATTTCGCCCCTTGCCTGCCGCTTTCTGGAAGAGTTCTCCGGGACTCACGACAAGGAGGTAACGGCGATTGCGCCGGAGGTTCTGTCGCTGTTCCAGGGATACCACTGGCCGGGCAATATCCGGGAACTCAAGAACACCATCAACTACGCCGTAGCGATGGCGTCCGATGATACCATAACCATAGGCGATCTGCCTTCTCGAGTGACAGGCCAGCACGCCACGATGCTACCGGCTCGTGGGCGCCGTGAGGAGACGGCACGGCATCTGGTTGCCGCGACGCTCTCGGAGTGCCAGTGGAACAAAAAGCGTGCCGCCGAGGTACTGGGGGTCAGTCGTAAGACTCTCTACGCGAAGATAGAACGGTATGGAATTACCCGTTAGTTCGCCTCAGCTCCCGGTTCTGGAACTTCGGGATATCTGGTCCGGATACGGCGACGTGATGGCCTTGCGGGGAATCTCAGTGGAGTTCTTCCCCGGAGAGGTTCACGCCCTTATCGGGGAGCACGGTGCAGGGAAGTCCACCATGGCATCGGTCATCAGCGGGCTGGTCCGACCCCGGTCGGGACGCATTCTGATGAACGGTACCACCCAGCCAGGCTACAACCTCAGGATGGCGAAGCGTCTGGGAGTGCGCATGGTCTACCAGCAGCACCAGATCGTTGAAAACGTCACCGTTGCGGACAACATTTTCCACATGCAGGAGGGTACCCTGGCAGGGTTCTGGTTTTCCCGGCGTCGTAAGGAGTCGGAGATAGCTGAATACCTGGCCGGTCGGGGGTTTCCCCTGGCACCGCGAACTCTTGGACGGTATCTCACCCCGTCAGATAAAACAGTGGTGGATATCCTCAAGAATCTGCTGACCACACCACAGGTTCTGATCCTGGATGAGGCGCTGGAACGACTCTCCAACGAGTCGCTGCAGCGTGTACGGGCGATCCTGAAGGAGCTGAAAGCGAGCGGCACAGCCATCGTGATCGTCACCCACCGGATAGACGACGTCTACTCCCTGGCTGACCGGGTCACAGTACTCAAGGACGGCATGCGTCTTCTGACAACCAGCATCGACAACATCTCGAAGATCAACCTGATTCGGGTGGCGTATACCCAGTTTGACGGCAAAACCAGCCCCGAAGACGTGGACCGGGAATTTCGCCAGTATCTGCGGTTCAACGACGCAATTCTCCAGCGCCTGCCGGTGAACATCGTGGTGGTTGATCCGACCCTGGAAGTGAAACTGGTGAACGAATCGTGCCGCAGATCCTTCCAACTGCGCTACACCCAGGTGACAGACCTCTCGCTCAGGGACATCCTCCAGGGAAACGCCAACAGTATCGAGGCAATCGAGGGGACGATCCGCTCCGAACAGCCAGGAACGTTCTACAACATCATTCTCGGGACCGACCCGGACCGGCAGGTGTACAACATCAAGACCAGTCCGATCCGCGACAACGACACCGTTATTGGAACGGTGGTAATCATTGAGGACGTGACGGAGTTTGAGGTACCGCAGAATCAGCTGATTCTGTCAGAGAAGCTCGCTTCGGTGGGCCTCCTGGCCGCCGGGGTGGCCCACGAAATCAACAATCCCCTGGAGATCATCTCCAACCACCTGAGCTACATGCGATTCAAGAGCAACGATGCCGCGGTGGTAACCGACGGGGTGGACAAGATCAAGACGGAGATCAACGACATCTCCGGCATCGTCAGCAACCTGGTCACGTTCTCCGACGCCAAGACACCGCAGATCGAAGGGGTGGACATCAACAAGGTGATCGAGGAGCTGATTTCGCTGCTGCGGTTCAATGTGGAGTACCACCACGTTCAGATCTCCTTTCGAAACCGGGAAGAAGAGCTGCTCTTTCGCGGGGTACGGGAGCAGATGAAACAGGTCATTCTGAATCTGATGAAGAACAGCCTTGAAGCGATGCCTGACGGTGGTGACATAATCATCACAACGTATCTCGACAGTGAGCACCGGCAGGTGGTGGTGGAATTCGAGGATACCGGACCGGGAATCGCTGCGGACGATCCCAACACGGTGTTCACCCCGTTCTTCAGTACCCGCACCGACCGCCCAACCAGTATGGGGCTGGGGTTGTCAATCAGTTACCGAACAGTGAGTCGGGTGGGAGGGACGATGCACGTGCGGAATCTGCCGGATCGGGGATGCAGATTTACCATCCGTCTGCCTGAGTACTGCTGATCAATCCCGATCCACCCTCACATCACGACGCCACAGCTACCACTTCCGCAACCGGGGCGCCGGTTATGCGCATCCACTGCGCCATCATTACCAGCGCCACCACCGCGGCGATCCCGTCGGTGAACAGCGGTACCAGCCAGATCCCGTCGGCTCCCCACACCATCGGCAGCAGCGCCAGCGCCGGCAGCGGCAGGAGCAGTGTTCGCAGCGCCGCGATCACCAGCGAGCTCACCGGCCGTTCTATGGCGGTGTAGAACATCGACCCGATCGTGCCCAGCGGGATAAACAGCAGCGACCACGTCACCAGCTGCATCGCCCGGGTGGTGAGGGCCACCGCGTCGGGATGCTCCGGTACGAACAGCGCCGCCGCCGGCGCCGCCAGAAACCAGGCGATCCCCCCCAGCACAACTGCCATAACCTCACCCACCACCAGCATCCGCACCAGGGTGCCCCGCACCCGGTCCGCCCGGCCGGCGCCGTGGTTCTGCCCCAGAATCGGCTGCGCCCCCGTGGCCAGCCCGCCAAGAAATACCGACACCAGGATCAGCAGGTACTGAACGATGGCGAACGCCGCCACCCCGGTTGCCCCGCTGTAGCGCATCAGGGTGCGGTTGAACAGCAGCGTAACCACCCCCATAGCCAGCGCGGAGAAGAGCTCGGACGAACCGTTGGCCACAATAGCTCCCATCACGTTCAGGCTGAACGTTGGCCGCTCCAGCCGCAACCCCCCGCTGCGGCGCAGCTTCTTCACCAGGAAGTAGCCCAGAAAGATCAGCGCCGAGAGGCTGATGGCGATCCCCGAGGCCAGCGCCGCCCCGGCGATGCCCATATCCAGCCGGAAGAGAAACACCCAGTCCAGAGCAATATTGAGGACGGCACTGCCGGCCATCACTGCCCCTGCCGCCCCGGCCCGGCCGTCGTTGCGCAGCCCCTGTTCCAGGATAAAGCTGAGGATGTAGCCAACGAAGAAGGGACTCATCGTCGCCAGGTACACCATCGTGAGCTCCTGTACCTCTGCGGTGGCCCCCAGCGCGCCGGTGAGGGTACGTCCCATGGTAAGAACCACCACCGTTCCGGTGATCCCCAGGGCCACCGCCAGCACCACCAGCGCCGAGAGGACCCGCCGGGCTGCGGACACCTCGCCCGACCCCAGGAGTACCGCGATGCGGGCGTTGCCGCCGGCACCGAGCATCACCGCCAGGGCCACAAACAGCGCGATAACGGGGTAGCCGATGCTCACCGCCGCCAGCGCGTCCGGCCCCAGCCGTCGTCCCACCATGATGCCGTCCACCACCTGGTACAGCGCCATCACCAGCATCGCCAGAATCGCCGGGGCAACGTTTTTCCACAGCAGCTGTCCCAGACTGCGGGACAGAAACTCTGATGTATCCTTCATTTCGTCTTCCTTTTCACATACCAGTCGGTATCTCTATCAGATAGTATCTACATACTGAATAGTATGTCAACACCACGTTTTACCTTGCAGGATATTTGTTGATCGCCGTATAGTGACTGTCATGAATACATTGCCGCCGTTCATTCATTTTTTCAGCCCCTACACGCGGATCTCCCTGGAGCTTCCGGTGGGGTTCGAAGAGCAGCAGGAGGACGAAGAACACCGCTCGGTGATCTACGCCGACGATCTGGACGACGATGACCCGGTGGGTGCCCGGGTTCTGGCGCATACCTTCGCCGCAGAACGGGACAGCCTGGTGTCGCTGGCAGAGGCGTCGGCGGCACTGCCGGGGCGGCAGGTGGAGTCCCGGCAGCAGTGCACCATCGAGTCGTACCCGGCGATGCGGCAGCTGCTGAGCTACCGCGACACCGATCTGGAGCTGGATGTGCTCCGCCACGAGACGTGGATTCAGGTGGACGAGGTAGTCTTCTCGATGATCTTTGTCACTCCAGCGCTGCGGGTAGACCAGTACCGCCCCGCCTGGGAGCACGCCACAGAGACGCTGCGGCTGATCCTGCCTGAGACCGACGTAGCCGTCAGGAACGAAGAGGGTCGACTCTTCGCCCCTCCCGGGCGCAGCTGGGCCCACCACGACCTGGGGTTCTCCCTGGTGGTGCCCCAGGGGTGGGAGATCACCCAGCCGGAGGAGCAGCTGGTACGTCTGTTTGGTCCGGAGCATCCGGAACACGACGATTATCGCCCCACCTTCAGCGTCGCCGCAGGCACCCCCGGGGGATTCGGAGACGAGTGGTTCGATCAGTTCTGCGCCCAGTCGAAGCAACAGCTGCAGGATACCTACGAGGAGTTCTCCCTGGATCGTACCGAGCGCATCACCCTGTCCAGCCTGGTGGAAGCGGAGGCGATCTGGTACCGCTGGCGCCCCTCGCCGGTGTTCCGCTCGGCCCAGCTGCAGGCGCTGATCCCGGTGGGTCGCTACCGCATGTTTCTGATCAACGCGGCGACGGTGGAGCCACTGGCCGGGCAATACCTGCCCCTCTTCGATCGGATCCTCGCCAGCCTGAGGGTTCTATGACCGACGAAACTCCCCGGCGCAAGCGCTTGACCCGGCAGCAGTCCAAAGAGCAGACCCGGCAGGCCCTGATCGAAGCCGCCGCCGAGGTGTTTGGGGCTCACGGGTTTCACGGCGCGTCCATCGATCTGGTGGCAGAGACGGCGGGCTACACCAAAGGCGCGGTGTACACCCACTTCGAGAGCAAGGAAGACTTGTACCTGGCGTTGTTGGATGACCACCTGCGGGAACCACCCTCGGAGTGGACCCGGGCGCTGGAGTCGGGGGTACCGGTTTCGGCGGTAGCCGAGGAACTTGAACGGGAACTGCCGCAGACACTGGAAGCGACCCGTTCCTGGGCGATGCTCTCGCTGGAATTCTTCGTCCACGCCCTGCGTAACGAGGCGGTGGCCGCGCGTCTGGCAGAGCAGATCCGCAGTGCCCGGCAGGAGTACGAACGCAGTATGCGCTTGCGTTCGGAAGCCCTCGGGAAAGCGCTGCCCCTCCCCCCGGAGCAGCTGGGGGTTGCGTTGCTGGCATTCGAGAACGGACTCAGCATCTTCGGTTTGCTGGAGCCACAGACCCTGAAAAACGGGGCGTATTCGGCGGTACTGCAGCGCCTGATCGATCCGGAATAGACCTCGGCTATCCGAACGAGACAAACCGAACGAGACAAACCGAACGAGACACAAGGTGGCACGAAGGACGTAACGATACTATACTGGCCTCATAATGCGAACGTGGCTGGCGTCTGTTCCCCGCTATCGGGTTGTGGCTGGCGTCTTCTTTATGATGTATCTGCTGCTCGCAGTTTCAGACTGGGGACGCATCGCCGCGCTGCTTCTTACCGGGATCGGGTATCCCCAGTTCCCGCGGTACGCAGTGTATTTTTCCTTTTTTGCCCTCGGGTTCGGCGCTATCGCGTTCACCACCGAGCGACGTCATTCTGTATGGGTCCTTGTCGTCATTATGGCCGTGGCCGGGTATGTTTCAGCGTATCTACACAAGCGTGACAGCCTGAGTGCGGACGTCATCGTGATTGCTGCTGCCATAGTTGCGTATCGTAGCAAGCTGCTCAACAAGCGCCCGCTGCTTGTGCTTGGCCTGCTCTTCGGCGGACTGCTCGGAGTGCGGTTTTTAACCATGAGTGGAATTCCTCAGCGAATGTGGTCCCGGCTGGCCAATCATGTGAGTATAGCGGTTGCCATCGTCGGATTTCTGTATTGGATGTTCGAGGAGGAGCTGGTCCGGACTGGTCGCGAACAGGCAGCGTACCGGCGCGAGTTGGATTCTATAGTTCCCTTTGCCGAGTTCGGACGGAACGCCACCGGTATCGTTCACGATTTCAAGAACGACGCGGCGCTGTTCGCGACATTTGCCAGCCTGGCGAGGCAGTCTGAGGGGGAGCCGCTGGATCCAGAGAATATTGCGCAGATCGAGCGCGCCTCCAGGCGTCTGTCAAAGCGGATAGATATGATCCTCACCGTTACCACCGCAGGGTCTCGGCCAGAAACAAACGAATCAACGTTCAATTTCAGGGAGATCCTCGAGGCAAGCGTGTATGTGTTCAGGGCGAATATCGAACTTCGGAGGTTTCTCGCTGTTGACCTGCAGGGTGTTGCTGATGACGTGATGATCCATGGGTCAGCGGCACACATGATTGCGATCGTCGAGAATGTGATTCGCAACAGCTGCGAAGCAGTTCAGGAGCGACAGCAGCAGCTGCAGGATGTGTCCGGGTGGAACCCCCGCGTGTCTATGATTGCGACGGGGGCCACGATCGTCATCTCCGACAATGGGAACGGCTTTCCCTATTGTCCCGAGGGTTGTCGCAGTTCCAATTGCCTGTACTGTCCGGGGGTAGGCATGGGTAACACCACCAAAGAGAACGGCAGCGGAATCGGCCTCTTTCGTGTTGGCGCGGCAGCAAAGCGGCTTGGAGTATCCGTTGTGATGCGCAGCGAACCGGGTAATGGCGTAACAACTACCATTACTGTTCCGAAAGAGCTGGTTGTTTCCCCTGAGGCTAAACCGGAAGCTTCTCCGGCAGAGTGAGGCGGTGGGCCACCTGATGGCGGTAGGGCTCCCAGAGCAGGGCGACGGCGTCACGTTTTTCACCCGGTTCTGATTCCCGGTACAGGCCGCCAAGATAGGTCGCGGCAAACCCGCCGGAGACCACCCCGCAGGCAACGGCGGCAGCCAGATCGATCTCCTGCTCCCCCCGGTCCATCTGCGCGGCCATCGCTGCGAGCATCCCACCGACGAAGTTGTCGCCGCATCCGGTGGTGTCGTGGGGGTGGGTGATGGTTCGCAGCTGCTCTCCCACCGCTTCGCAGACGGGAAGGCGATCAACCGACAGGGGGGCAAAACGGGTGGATCGGCCCCTGATCAACACCTCGTCGGTGCCCTGGGTGACCACGGCGGCACCAGCCCCCTGATGGATAAACCACTGCGCCGCTCCTTCCGCCTGGGACTCGCCGGTGATGCGCAGCGCCTCTTCCTTGTCGGTTACCACCAGATCGACCACCGTGTAGTCGTCCACCAGGGGCCAGGGTTGGTGAGGGTTTCGCTTGTGGTTGCGGAAGTCGAAGACCGTGGTGATCACCACAAACGCGCCAGAACGTCTCGCCCGGCGAGTGAGGTCGGTCAAATCGTCGTGCAGCGGGGGAACCAGGCCGGTGCCGCCGAAGAAGACGATATCTCCCTGGAAGAAGTCTTCATCGAACACCGCTGCCCGGGGGTCCCCGGCAACGCCGGTGCGGTTTACGAAGGAGCGCTCCCCCCGGCCCTCATCAAAGGCGGGGTCTGAGAAGACTTCCGTGGTGGGCGTCGGGCCGGCGATGCGGTGGTATGCGCTGAGGTTCACCGGGATGCCGTCCAGCAGGTTTTCAATACGCCGGCCCGCCTCGTCGTTGCCGCGAACCCCATGAAACGCTGTCTCAACGGAGGAACGCCCGGCCAGCAGCTGCGCCGCGTGAACCAGCGGGATGATCGCCGGTCCACCGAGGTTGTACGAATCGGGAGTGTCTCTGCCGGTGATCCGGTGCAGAACTTCTTCGTACTTCATCCCGGCGAATCCGGCCAGATCCTCCGCGAAGACCAGACCTCCAATATTCAGCCCGCCGTCGCCCTCTTGCCGGGTGCGCAGGGAGGCAAATGTTCCGGTGCTGAACGGGACATGGCTGTACAGATTATCTACCAGAGAACACCCGGTGCCGTTGATTCTCATAGTTCCCTCCCCTCCATCGGACGCTATCACCAGGGGGGCCGGTGGAGCAACCGTGGAATGCTGGCGGGCGCCACCGGTTGACCACCCGGGGCAATGGAACTACCGTTTCTCCATGACAGGGGCCGTATGGACTCTTTAACGTTTCCCCGGGACTTCATCTTCGGTGCCGCCACCGCCTCCTACCAGATTGAGGGCGCCGTGTGGGAGGATGGCCGGGGTCCATCAATCTGGGACCAGTTCTGCCGCCGCCCGGGGGCGATCTCCGGCGGCGACACCGGCGAGGTCGCCTGCGACCACTACCACCGGTACCGTCAGGACGTGGCGGTGATGCGGGAGCTGGGGGTGCAGGCGTACCGGTTTTCTGTGGCGTGGCCCCGGGTGATTCCCGACGGGGACGGGGCGGTAAACCCCGCCGGGCTGGACCATTATTCCCGCCTGGTGGATGAGCTTCTGGGGGCTGGAATCACGCCCTTCGTAACCCTCTTTCACTGGGATCTGCCGCTGGCGCTGCAGCAGCGTTACGGCGGGTTCACGGACCGACGCTGCATCGACGCCTTCCTGAAGTATGTGGAACAGGTGGTCACCGTTCTGGGTGATCGCGTGAAGAACTGGATCACCTTCAACGAGCCCTGGGTTTACGCGGTGCTGGGGCACCTGCTGGGAGTACACGCCCCGGGGCTGCGCAAACCCCGGGTGGCGTTCCGGGTGGCCCACCACCAGCTGGTGGCCCACGGACACGCCGTCGGGCTGATCCGCCGGGTCTGCCCGGACGCACAGGTGGGGATCACCCTCAACCTGGCACCGGTGCACGGGGTGGACCATTCTCCTGGCACTGCCCGGGCGGTAGAGATGGCCGATCAGGCTCTGAACCGGTTCTTCCTGGATGCTCTTTTTCGCGGGAGCTACCCCCAGCGGTTCTGGCGGCGACTGTCGGTTCTGCGCCCGCCGGTTCGTTCCGGCGATATGGAGACGATCGCCACCCCCGTCGATTTTCTCGGGATCAACAACTACACCCGGCACCTGGCACGCCGCAGCTTCAGCAACCCGCCGTTCTTCTTTGATATGGACGGGACCACCCCGCCGGAGCGGGAATACACCGCAATGGGGTGGGAGGTATACCCGCAGGGGCTCTACGAAGTGCTGATGCGGGTGAAGAACGAGTACGGCAATCCGCCGGTATATATCACCGAGAACGGCGCTGCGTTCACCGACGCTATCGCCGGGGGCGACGACGACGGTGGCGCTGGCGCCCGGGTGGAGGACCCCCGTCGCGTGGCGTATCTGGATGGGTACCTGAGGTGCGCCCACCAGGCGCTCGGGGAGGGGTGTGACCTCCGGGGGTACTTCGTGTGGTCCCTGATGGACAACTTCGAGTGGGCCGAGGGCTACGCCAAGCGCTTCGGTATCGTCTACGTCGATTATCCCACCCAGCGGCGTATCGTGAAGGCCAGTGGTCGCTGGTACGCCGGACTGATTGCCGCCTCCCGTGGGTGATCGGGGATATCTGGTCCACGCCTGGACGCACCGCGGGCAGATCCGCCTGGCAGGGCGTCTGGAGAACGGCGAGAGCTTCGCCGCGATCTTTCCGCCTCGAGAGGTGCGGCAGTTTGAGCCCGACCCGGCGGGAGCCTGGGAGAGCTTCCAGGGCGAGGGGCTGCGCACGGTGGGGGAGGGGGGCGGACCCCGCAATGATGCCGCCTCCCGCAGCGACACCGGCTCCCGCAGCGACGCCGTCTCCCGGCGGGACACCGGCCTCGGCCCGGCGCAGGAGTTTCTGCTCTTCCACTCGATTCGGGGAACGGTGACCCTGCGCGGGGAGAGCCGCCCGGGCAGGCGGGTATCCCGGGTCTTCACCGACCCCGAAATCGCTCCCTCGGATCACCGACCCGGGGTGGTCTGGGCGGCCCT
>SKHA01000248.1 GCA_007117185.1 Spirochaeta sp.
CGGATCCCGGCGTTTGCGCTGCGGGATCTGGCGCAGGGGGAGGTGAGCCCGGCGCCGATGTAGTTGTCGCCGGTGCCCGCCGTCTCAGGGTGGCCACTTATCAACAGGGTGGTGCTTACTGCCGCTTGTCAGCCATTGACCGAATTTGTGTGGGGTTCTAAACTGGGAAGATGGAATACCCCCAACTGATACAAGGTGGAATGGGTGCGGGCGTCTCGGACTGGAGATTGGCTCGGGCGGTGGCACAGCAAGGCGCGATGGGGGTCGTCTCGGGAACCGCCCTGGACTCCATCCTTCTCCGGCGGCTGCAGCAGGGTGATCCCGGCGGTCACATGCGCCGGGGGCTTGCGGCGTTCCCTGAACCAGAGATCGCCAGAGAGATTCTTGAAGAGTATTTTCGGCCCGAGGGGACGGAGGATTTTCATCGTTTTGCCCTGGCTCCAATGGCCGCGGTCAACGCTGAAGGAACGCTGCAGCTCGATCTGGAGAGGCTTCTGGTGGTGGCCAACTTCGTGGAAATTTTCCTGGCCAAGGAAGGCCATTCCGGCGCGATTGGTATCAACTTTCTGGAGAAGATCCAGATGCCCAACCCGGCATCCATCTACGGGGCGATGCTCGCCGGGGTGGATTACATCCTGATGGGGGCCGGCATTCCCCTGGAAATTCCCGGCTTGTTGGATGCATACGCTCGCGGCGAGAGTGGTTCTATCACCCTTGTCGTGGAAGGTTCCGAGCGAGGGGATGTCACGACCCTCGGGTTTGATCCCGCCAGAGTGCTCTCTTCGCCGCCGCGCTCGATGACTCGGCCGCGCTTTCTGGCGATCGTTTCCTCAAACGTCCTGGCCAAGACGATGGTCGCCCGAGCCAGTGGCAAAGTCGACGGAATCATAGTCGAGGACTATACCGCCGGCGGGCACAACGCACCCCCGCGAGGGGAGCTCCACCTGACCGATGAGGGAGAACCGGTGTTCGGCGCCAAGGACCTCGTTGACACCGAGCGCATGAAAGACCTCAATGTCCCATTCTGGCTGGGTGGTTCGCGAAGCTTCCCGGACTCGCTCTCGATATCCAGAGCGGCCGGGGCAGTAGGCACCCAAGTGGGTACGCTCTTCGCATTCTGTCGGGAGTCTGGTTTCCTTTCCGATCTGAAGCGACGCTTCCTGGAGCTGGTTGAAGCGGGTAAAGTGCGTGTGTTCACCCATCCCGAGGCCTCACCCACAGGCTACCCGCTGAAGATGGCCCTTGTTGAGGGGACGATGTCCGACGAAACAGAGTTTTCCAGCAGAAAGCGGGTTTGCAACATTGGGTTGCTGCGGCGGATCTATCGCGACGAAAACGGCAAACTGGCTTACCGTTGCCCTGCCGAGTCTGTGGAACAGTACGTGAGAAAAGGTGGTAGCGAACAGGAGGCCCGAAACGCCCGATGCCTTTGCAACGGACTGCTGTCGGCGATCGGTCTGGCGATGGAATACGCCGGTGGTTACCTGGAAAGACCCTTTCTTGTACCCGGTGAGTGCCTGGACTCCCTGAGGACGCTGATACGGAACGTCGGCCTGGACTACACCGCCGCTGACGTGATCAGGTTTCTCGACACTTGACGCTATGTTTCATAATTCGTATATATGAATTATGGAACATAACAACTTTCTACAACGATGGCGCCCCTATGTTTTCGGGGCTCTCGCGGGGTTGTTGCTCACAGCCAGTGTGGCAACAACGGGACAATTCTTCGGTACTTCCACGACGTTTCCGCGAATGGCTACTCTGGTCGTGGATATCGTCGGGATCGACCTGAGCGAAACCTACTTCTACCAGGTGCGCGATGGCTCATTGACCGGTTCGTCCTTTCCAAACTGGCAGCTTCTCTTTGTGATCGGAATCGGTCTGGGAGCTCTGCTTGCAGCCAAGGCGAGCGGCACATTCAAGCGGGAAGAACTGCCTCAGATGTGGGTGGATCAGTTCGGCCCGAGCACCCGTAAGCGTGCCCTCTACTCACTGGGCGGCGGAATCCTGGCGATGGTCGGGGCCCGAATGGCCGGAGGCTGCCCCAGCGGTCACGGAGTGAGCGGAGTGAGCCAGCTGGGTATAAGCAGCCTTGTCGCCGTAGCTATGTTCTTCATCGGTGGCATCCTGACTGCTCGGGTGCTGTATCGCAAGGGAGGTGTGGCATGACCTTGATAATTGGACTGATCACCGGAGTACTCTTTGGCGTCTTCCTTCAGCAAGCGGAAGTACTGCGATTCGAGAAACAAGTTGCTGCGATGCGTCTCAAGGACATGACTATCGTCAAGTTCATGCTTTCCACAATTGTGGTCGGTGCGATCGGTATTCATCTGCTCCAGGATCTGGGGGCTGTCAGCTTTGCCCCGCGTGCTCTGAGCCTTGGTTCGCAGGTTATCGGTGGATTGCTCTTCGGGGCAGGGTGGGCGATTATCGGGTACTGCCCGGGAACAAGTATCGGCGCCCTCGGTGAAGGACGGTTCGGCGTGCTCTGGCCCATTGCAGGCATGCTTGTCGGCGGTATCGTGTTTGCTCTGCTGTACCCCTTCATTCAACTGAACATTCAGCCGATCGGCGCCCTGGGAAACCTCTCCCTGCACGGAGTTCTGGGGATCAACCATTGGATCGTGATCATAGCCCTCGCAGCAGGATCATTCTTCCTCTTTCGGTTCTTCGAAAAGCGCGGCCTGTGATGGAAGACGCTCTCTTTTCATCGCACCATTGAGACGTAGGCGTTCTCCCGGGGGTCACCCCGGGACGCGCTGTTGGATCAGTTGCCCCTGAGCCATCGCCAGCGCCAGGATGATAACCGCACCACCCACAACAGTATTCCAGTACAGAGGTTCACCAAGAATCACCGTTCCCAGGGCCACCGCAACCACCACCTCGGCGTAACTCAGCAATGACGCTCCTGCCGTACCCAGCCGATGCAGACCCATGAAGAAAAGGGTAAACCCCGCCACCCCAACCCACGCGCCCAGGGATAGACCGATCACAACCTGCCGCGGTGCCACGCCGGCATCGGAAACAAAAAAGATCACCGCAAACACGATCGCACCCAAGACATTCTGGAAGAACGTCGTTTCGAAGGGGCTGTTCCCGCTGCGGGCGCGACGAAAGAGCACCACTGCCAACGCGTGAATCATCGCCGAGAAAATCATCGCGCTGATCCCGATCGCATCCCGCACCCCCGCCCCGCTACCCCCTGGCAGATACAGTAGCGGGACCCCCGAGAAAGCCAGCGCCAGCAGCAGAGCCCGGGCGCGCCCCACCCGCTCCTTCAGAATCAGTCGGCCGAAAAGGGTAGCAAAGATGGGCCAGGCGTACAACGAGACGGTGGCCGTCGCCACCGTGGTGTACTCAAACGCGAGGAAGAAGAAATACATGCGAACCGCATTCAACGCCGACGCCACAAGCCGCGTCCCCAGAAACTCCCGGGAGATGCGGTGGCGTCGAAAAAGAAACCACCCGCCCAGCGCCACGGCGGGAACCACCATGCGGAAAAACGTCATTGTCACGGCTGGAAGCGCCGCGGCGCGGATAAAAAGACCCCCGGAGCCCCAGATTGCGGCCGCGGCAAGAACCATCAACCCCGCCGCGGCGGCGCCCCTCTCGGTAGTATCCACCTCTTCACACTACCTGATTCCTTGTTCTTTGACGACAGGAAGGCTATAACAAAGCCAATGAAGCGGTACCTCTTCCCAGTTCTGGTGGTCATGCTCTCGCTGCTCTTCCTGTTCTGGTCCCCGCCGCAGCGCGAACCCGGGGTAGACGGAGCGGAAGAGATCGAAGGACGCCTTTTGATACCACAGGCCAACGTGGCGATCGTCGTAGTAAACATGGAGCAGGCGGAACTGGAGTTCACCGCACCAGCGGAGCTTCTGAGCCTCCGGGCGCTGCAACGCGACCTTGAACTGCTCCGGGGCGTTGCCCGGGTCGAGTCGATCCTCAGCGTCTCCCGGGTTATCTCCCGGGACGAGGACATCATCGTCACCAGAGCGATCCCCGCTGATGAGGCGCTGGTCACCGACCAGTATCTGCGTCAGCTCGACAGCGAGCTGGAACAGTTCCCCGAGCTCACGCCCTACGTGAGCGCTGATCGCAATACCCTGCTGTTTTACGTGTACTACGCCACCCGCACCCCCACTATCGAAATCCACCGAGGATTACGGGCGCTGCAGGAAACGTGGAGCGTCGATATCCCCTTCGAGTTCACCGGACGTGCCCCTATCATCGCCGAGACAGAAGCGCTCCTGACCGGAGATATCCTTCTGTTCCTCCCAATACTCCTCCTGATGGTCCTCGGAATCTTCTCCCTCTTTCGAAGCTTGCGAATCGCGCTGGCGTCGATTCTGGTTATGGCACTCTCTGTTGGTGCCGCCTATACGCTGGTTCGCTTCCTGGGAATACCCGATTCGCCGATGATCCTGCTCATCCCCGTGTTCGGCCTCGGGCTGCTGAGCGACTATCTGCTCCACTACTTCTACCACAGCTTTCACGGGCAACTGGAAGAGAGTCCGGACAGCCTCAGGCGCAAGCTCTTCTTCCCCCTCTCACTCACCGCGCTTTCGACTGTCACCGGATTTCTCTCGTTGAACCTGATCGACGGATCGGGGCATACCCAGCTGGGATTGATCATCAGTACAGCAGTCTTCTTCACCTGGATCGGGGTATTCTTCTGGATTCACTACCTGCCGTTTCGGGAGCGAAAAACAGCCCTTCTGCCGCGTTTTCAATCGATACAGGTACGTCTGTTCGCCGTGATCGCCCGCAGGCGCTATCTGTTTTTCGGGGCGATCACCCTGGTGGCTCTCTGGGGTGCCTTTCAACTCCAGAACCTGGGAATCGAGCCGTACCCTATTGGACAACTCCCTGCCGCCTCCACAATTCGACAGGCAGACACCAGGATTAACGACGAGTTCTACGGGACCCTGCCGTTTTTCATCGAGGTTGATACCGGCCGGGGTCAGGGGTTGCTCAACAAAGACGCGCTGCTGACGCTTGATCGGGTCCACACAGCGATGGAAGAGGGAGAGGTCGGCTATGCGTTCTCCGTTCTGACGGTTCTGAAACGCATGAACTATTACTTCATGGGAGACGAAGAGTCGCTGCTGACCAGCACCGAGTTTGACGATATTTACGACGCGGTGATCGAACAGTACCTGTTGTACTACTCGTCCAGCGTTGATCCGCTGGAGTACAGCGCCCTGCTGGACAGCTCGTATCGGTTTTTCTCGATCCGAGGACTCCTGCACTATCAGACCTATCAGGACCTTGACCGCTTCCTGTCCCTGATTGAAGAGATTCGCGAAGACCTGCCCGCATCCTGGAAAATGACCCTGCACGGTATGGCCAGGCAGCTGGAACGGGAGCACAATAACCTGCGTAATAACTGGCTCATATCCTTCCTCAGCGGAAGTCTGATGATCTTCGTGACGGTGTTGCTGTTTTATCGGAAAGTAGGTCTGGCGCTGATCAGCCTCGTTCCCGGTGTGATCAGCATGGTAATCTCCTTCGGGCTCATCAGCATTGCCGGAATCAGTGTGGACGCGTTCTCGATCATCTTTGTTGCGATCATCACCGGCCTGGTGATCGACTACAGCATTCACACCCTGGTTGCCCTTGATCGAATTGCAGCGGTGGAAACCCTGGAGAAGGGTTTTCAGGCGGTGATCGGATACAGCGGAATCCCCATCTTCCTGAGTTTTCTCACCTCCACCCTTTCCTTTGCGGTGCTCTTCCTCTCGTCCTTCCGAGGTGCTCGGAGTCTTGGATTTCTGCTGCTCACTTCTCTTGTTCTCTCCTTTTTCCTCAGTCTATACTTGCTGCCGATGATCGTGTTGCCGTTTCGGCTGAAAAAGGAGCGTGCCCGTGCGTAAGTTAGTCACTGTTGTATTTCTGTTTGTGTGGACAGGATCCCTGTTGTACGGCCAAAGCATCGAGACGATCCTGCAGCGTTTTGAAGAGACCACCAAGATACCCTCCCTGCAGGGGTCTTTCGTGGCGCAGCTGATCTCACCCAGCGGTGATGTCCGTGAGATTCGCGCCCGGGCGTATCAGAAGTTTGTCGGTACCGCCCAGACCAACCGCCTGTTCCTCTTCGATCATCCACCGACGGTTCGCGGAACCGGCCTGCTCCTGCACGCGTTCTATGACGGACGTCCCAACAACATGTGGATCTATCTGCCGGCGATTCGTCGCACCCGGCGTATCGCCCTGGAGAGCTCCGGCGGAGGATACTTCATGGGCAGCGACTTCACCTACCGTGACCTGATCGACAACGACAACTCCCAGCTGGACTTCGAGCGGTTGCCGGACCGGGAAATCGATGGGGTGGAATACTTCGTGCTGCGCGCCCGGGGAAGGACAGCCCAGGATCGTCAGGAGCACGGCTACTCTTTCATCGTCACCTTCTACCGCAAGGACAATTACGTAATCCAGCGGCGGGAGTTCTACGATTTCAACGACGAGCTGCTGAAGGTGCTGCGGGCGGAGGAGCTTGAAGACATGCATCCGTACTATTATCCCACGGTACTGTCGATGGAGAACGTCCAGACCGGGCATCGGTCGGTTCTGCGGGTAACCGACATCAGTACCGAAGACATTCCCGATCGGGTTTTCACCACGCGGTACCTCCAGAGCAACTGAGGTCTGACATGACGATGCTTCGAACGCAGTTTGCCATAGTGGTGCTGGTGCTCCTCTTGTCTCCGGCTCTGTTCGCTCAGGACTTTCGCTTCGTCTCGTACCTGGACTACTACGGTGGAATCGAACCCTCTGAAGGCTACCAGAACCTGCGGTCCCGCCTCTACATGGCGCCGGAATTCTCCGGCTACAACGCAAACCTGGGGGTCGAGTGGCTTCTGGCTCCGCGTTTGTGGGTTGAGCCCATGAGCGCTGGAGAGGTTTCCTCGCGCAGCATCGACCCCTGGGATATCCTGTTTGAAGGCTATATCTTCCTGCCGCTGGACAATCTGGAGATAACCCTGGGGCAGAAGGTGGTGGCGTACGGTTTCGCCGACGTGATGGGACCCCTGAACGTGGTGGGCGGAGCCAACCGCGCTCCGCTGAGTCTGGACGAATACTTCGACAGTCGCCGCCCTGATGCGCTGGTCCAGCTGACCGTCTATCCGAGTTTTGTCGACTCCATCGAACTCACCTGGGTGCCCCTCAGTCGGCCCGACAGGGAGCGGGAGGGGCCGGTGGCACTGCCGGGGGCGGCGACGCAGGTTCTCTGGAGCGACGACCCCTATATCCTGGACAACCCCCATTCGTTCTTTCTGAACTACAGCCGCTTCGGAGACCGCCTTGACCTGCAGCTGCTGTACGGGTG
The DNA here is from genome assembly GCA_007117185.1 of Spirochaeta sp. GTDB lineage: Bacteria > Spirochaetota > Spirochaetia > DSM-27196 > Alkalispirochaetaceae > Alkalispirochaeta. Next base: position 7,334 of record SKHA01000248.1, read on the forward strand.
GTACACCGACGCGACCCCGGACTTCACCATTGGCGAGAATGAAATAACTCCGGAGTACAACCGTCGGCAGACCCTGGGCGGGGCCTGGGCCGCCCGGGTGGGGAACGGAACACTCAGCCAGGATATCGCCTTCACCCTCACCGGAGACCTGGACGGCAGCGATATCGGCGGCAAGAACTCCGCACTGACTGTCAACACCCAGCTCCTGGTGAACCTCCCCGGGGGGATTCTGAGCCAGTACAGCCTGGTCTATTCGTGGTTCCCCAACCACGGCGGCCACCCCTCCGGAAGCTTCCAGGACGACCCGGAGGCGACGGCCTACCTGGCCGAAGAGATCCAGGGGTTCCACCTCCAGCCCCTGGAGCATATCGCCTTCGTCGTCGCCCACTTCGAACGCACGTTCCTGCGGGAGAAGCTGAAGGCGGAACTGAACGTAGGATTTTTCTTCTCCCCCGAGGTGTACCTGGCGCCGCGCCTGTCCTACAGCGTCAGCGACAATCTGATGATCTCCGCGGGGGCAGACATCAATCTGGGAGACCCGCCGCAGGAGGACCTGCGGCGCAACCCCTGGAACGACAACTTCTACGTGCGGACGATCTTCCGGTACTGAGGTCGCGGCGCGAAACCGGCGGGCCGGGCGTGACTCCATCTTTGGTGTGAGCCACCGACTCCCCCTCCCTTGACAGCGCGGGGCGGCGGGGGCCTACACTCTGCTGTCATGGTCGGTTTTTCGCGGTGGTCTGCCGCGCGCAACGTTTCGCCGCGTCTCTGGTTGCCCCTTGCGGTGCTTGTTCTGGTGTGGCCCCTGGTGTCGCTGCAGGGTCAAGAGCCGCCCGCCGCACCGGAGGTTCTGCGCGCCGCCGTCGACCCGACCCTTGCCCCGGTGAGCAGCTTCAGCAGGGAAGTGTTCGAGGTCGTTGCCGAACAGGCGGGATTTACCGTCCAGTGGGTGGCTGTGCCGTTCCTGCAGGCCAAGGGCCTCCTCCAGGAGGGCAGCGTCGATGTCCTCGTTGCCGTGCCCTACAGCTCCCGCCGGGGGGCGGTCATGGAGTTCACCGACCCGTACCTCTCCTCGTCGGTGTCACTGCTGGTGTACAAGGACGATTTCGAGGTCAATACGGTCGACCACCTTTCCGGGCGGGTCGTCTCGATCCAGAGAGACTCCGGCGAGCTCGATTTCCTGCAGAACGTGTGGCGCATCAACTTCAACATCACCGATTCCCTTCCTGACGCTCTGGCGTTGCTGCACCAGAATCGGGCGTCGGTGGTCGCCGGGGACCGCCTGGTCCTGCGGGCGCTGCTGGAAGAGCAGGGAACCATGACGGACTATCGCTTTGCCGCCACCTACGTGATGCCCCTGGAGTACGCAATTGCGGTGCGACAGGAGAACTTCGCCCTGCTGAACCGGCTCAACCCGGCGCTGCAGCGGGTGATGGGGACCGGCTCGTTCCTGGAGATTCAGGAACGATGGTTTGGTCGTGAGGAGGAACCGGAGCGACTGCTGCGGCTGCTGCGGACGCTGGGAATGGTCCTTTCGGCGGTGCTGGTGGTCTTCTTCCTCAGCCTGTGGTGGAATCGAATGCTGAAACAGGAAGTGAGTCGAAAGACCAGTGAGACCCGCCGGATGAGCGGTCTGATGGAGCAGATCATGAGCAACAGCCCCCGGGGGCTCATCACGGTGGATCGGGATGGAACGATATCCGCGGTAAACCCGCGCGGTCAGAAACTGCTGGGTGAGGATCGACCGTTGAAGGGAGTGGACTGGAGGGAGTCGGAGATTCTCCGGGAGATCATGGAGCCCCGGGTGGAAGCGGTCCTTCAGGAGGGGCGGCAGTATGTGGGAGGGGAGGTGCAGCATCACCGCAGCGGCGCACCGATGGACATCCGCTACACCCTCTATCCAGCCCGGGTCGACGGCGGCGGGATCACCGGGATGATCGTGACCCTGGAAGATATCACCGAAGAGCGGCGTGTCCGGGAGGAGGACTTCGAGCGCGAAAAGAGCCGGGCGCTGCACCAGGTGGTAGCGGGAATCGCCCACGAGATTCGCAACCCCCTCACCTCGATCAAGACGTTCGTTGAGCTGCTGCCGGCGAAGATGCACAACCCCCAATTCCGGGAGAACATCATCCGCTACGTTCCCCGGGAAATCGACCGGGTCAGCCAACTCATCGAGAGCCTGATCAACTACGCCAGGCCCAACCCGCCCCAGCGGGAACGCTTCCAGATGGACGAGCTGCTGCGCAGCTGCGTGGTCCTGTTCGGGCCGGTCTTCAGCGCCCGGGGGTTCGGGCTGAAGGAGGAGCTCCAGCAGGGGTGCCTGGTGGATGCGGACCGCAACCAGATCAAACAGGTGATGGTTAACTTCCTGCTTAACGGCCTCGGCGCGATGGAAGAGCAGCTTCTGTCGCTCCCTGCCGGGGAAACGCTGATGATGACC
>SKHA01000055.1 GCA_007117185.1 Spirochaeta sp.
AAATGAAATAAAAAAAGATGTGTTTGCGGGTGGTTTCCGTTGTTTACCGGAAGATTCACGTTTCCACGTGAATCACAGCGTGAATCACCCGACTTTTACCGTTGGGTTTATAGAGGATAGAATCGACCACAGTTCCCGGAGAGTGTTGTCAATTCTATCGTTGCGCGACTGGCTACCGACTACTGTGTTGCGATTTCGACCAACCTTGATGGGGATTCCACGAGTCTGATCCTGACCGTAGTTCGGAGTTCCACACAATCTCAAGGAAGCGGGCAATCCCGTTGCGTACTTCATGCAGCGGCAACGCATCGGTTTCCAGTTCAATCCGTCTGAGAAATGCTTTCCACTGAGTCTCTTTGGACGGGTCGCGAAGAAGAGGTTCTCCCAATACATCTGGTACCTTCACAGGAATCTCCGTTTGCCGTCGTGAAAACGTGCGGTGAATAGACTCATATAACACAGCGCAAGCGAACGTTTGAGTCTGGGCTAATGAGTACAGGTCGTAAAAATCCTTCATGCGACTCGTGAGCATCCCGGTTGATACGAGTGCCTCGAACTTCTCGGCAACGACGCTCTCGAATGGATAGCCAAGAATAGCTGGTTCAGGTTGGTCGAGCATTGTGTGCACGACGATGTCTTTCGGTGGAGGGTAGACGGCATCTCCGAATCCCATATCGATCTGAAGTGGAATCTTCGCCGAACCGATCCGCGTCGGTACCTTAAACCGGTAACCGTGATACGCATCGCCTTCTTTTATCTCTTGGTAGGTTGTCTTCTCGGAGTCGAACTCCACTCCGTCGTCGGACACGGCGACGCCACATATTTCCGAGATGTCTTGAAGTATAGAAACGATGTCGCCCGTCCGGTCTCTCAGGACATCTATGTCACGTGTCGGACGATACGTGAGGTCACTCAACGCTATGCGGAGAAGGGTAGCTCCTTTGAGAATATAGTGACTTCGGAATGCCGAGACTCCTAAACGATACAGAAACCTCTCGGTAACGTAGCGCAATAGGGTCAGGTTGTAGTCTTCCTTCTGGTCTTTACTAACGGAAAGGAGGCGGTCACGAACTGACTGCGATACGTTCTTTGGTGTTTGGTTCACGTGTAGATAGCCTCCATGTATGGCTGCATCACGGATTTGACGCGACAAACCTCAGCGAAGTGAAGAATGTCTTGAACCGACGCTTTTTTGGATTGAGCCGTATCCCTGAGTGCCTCGATCGCGACGTCGATCCCGATCGTACCCCGGAACTTGAAACAGTCCGCCACCGTCTTGGCAGGAGAATAGACTCGAACCATCGTACCGTCCAGTTCGTGTTCTTCAACTCCTTCCGAGAATGATGATTCGGAAAACGTGTGGATGTGGATCGGGTGATCACCAACCGCGGGTATATGAGAACGCCGGCGGATCGCGATATGCACACGGCGCGGCATCTGAGTTCCGATTCCGTGAAACGCAAGGGCTGAAAAAAGACAGACAACCCCGGACGGTACGACGCACTGTGCCTCTACGAGAGAGTAGTTGCTGGACGTTTCCCTTCCGGGTAGAGCGTACAGTCCGCGACCGATCCTGGCGATCTCTTGTTGTTCGACCATCCTTTGGATCGTTTTGGGATCTATGCCGCGGCGTGTAATCTGCTGAGACCGAAGGATCGTTGAGGAATCAAATAGCTGTATGAGCTTGTCTCTTTGGGTCATCGCTTGCTGTCATAAAGTATATGCAGAAAAATATAAGTGTCAATACTTAATGACGCTTCGGTTGCATCCAGATACATTCCGTTGCAAACCGTTGATGCTGCTGGCGTCCGGCCGGTCTGAAGATGGTCATTACTACTCTAAGGGTATGCACCAGATGGTGTAAATCCTTTCCAAGGAGGTAGGTGATGAAATACCTATCGATCGAACAGGCGGCGACGATGCTCGGGCTGAGCACGTCCACGCTCTACAAGAAGACCAGCGGACGGAGCATTCCCGTCGTCAAGTTGGGCGGCCGGGTGCTCTTCGAAGAATCGGCACTGCGCAGATGGTTGCACGCTCATGTTGTCCAGCCAGTCGGGTTCAGGCAGGGCTTCTTCGAACAGGAGGGAAACGATGCGGCGTAAAAAAACAAGAAACAGCGTCAGGAAAAAAGCGTCCGACAAACCGAGCATGCAACGGTATCGCTTCGCCTGGTTCACGACGTAATCGATGAATGGATCGGTGAAAAGAAAGGACGTGATATTCACCGTTCTTGGTACGATGCGTTGAATGGGGGCATCTTGCTGTACTGGAGGGATTTGGAAGAACGCTGTCTGGGTTCAATAGATGCCGGGACTCGGTTTGCCTACAGTTGGCAAAGAATCGGCAAGATGGTGTCTCCGCAACCGAACAAAAAAGAGAATAATCACGGCTTGATCATTCCTCTCGGGCAACGACTGCACTGTCCGGGTTTTCTTTCCAGTTTGCCCATGTTGAAACCCAATACTACTCCCAAGATACCGGCACGTATGTCACGGACTTGAGGCGTCATGACGATAGGGGGCAGGGGCTCGTCGTGCTGATCCCGAAGTACCACTCGCACCAGGAGTCCATTGTCCGCAAGATTGACGTTCACCGAAAAACTCGAGGAGACTTCGTAACAGTTGGAATGATTTAAGAACGCCGGTTTTCCGGTAGCTCTATAACTTCTTGTATTAAAAGAAGTTAAAACTGGGCGTAGCTGGATTTGAACCAGCGACTTCTACCGTGTGAAGGTAGCACTCTCCCACTGAGTTATACGCCCGATAACGGCGAGAATATAACCCAGTTCCAGAAATTCTGCAACCCATGCTGCCGACGGACCTTGAAGCTCCGGGACACCGGTAGTATCCTCTAGAGAAGGTAGGGAGAGATGCACGACCGGGCAGGATTGTACTTCTGGGATAACGGCAGTCAGCTTGTTCTCTTTCTTAGTGGCAGGGTTACGGCGAATGAAGCGTACCAGTTTTTCGCCCACCTGCAGCCGTGGATGGCTGCGCACCCGACAGGCTCGCTCATTCTTGACCTGGATGGCACGTCCTATATCGACAGTACCGTCATCGGAACGCTGATCCGGCTGCAGAAGAGTCAGCGTCGCAACGGCGGGTCCTTTGCGTTGTGCAACCTCTCCGAAGCGGTGGAAGAGATCATCCGCAAGACCAAGTTGCTGAAGTACTTTGCTATCATTTCAGACGACGCGTTGCGTGATCTGGAGCACGTGGTTTTTGAACGCCTTCCCGAGCGAGACCGTGAGCCGTTGGAAAGCCGTTTCGTCCTGGATGCCCATAACGACATTTGCGAGGCGGTGCCGGAGCTTCGCCCGCAATTTGAGCAGCTCATCTCGATGCTTCAGGGGACTCAGTCCCGGCGAAACACCAGTAACTGATAGCGGATCACCCCGGACCCTCCCAGTCGTGTCAGAGCGTCGCCGCCGCGGATGTTGTCCCACCACGGCGTCGTCCTGTTGAGCAGCCTGCCGATTCCCGCGGTGACCCTGACCGCCGCGGGTGTCACCCCGTGGCGGCGGATGTACCCCGACAGGTCAAGACTCTGGTCCTGCTGCAGATTGAGTCCGATTCGTGCTGTCCGTTCACTGAGTTCCCGGGAGGAGAGGAGGGTGTGCATGTGCCAGCCCCGGCGGAACTCGTTCAAGAGAACCCGTTCCCGCCGCCCCTCGGGCTGGCGCCCGAGAAAATCGTCGCAAATCATGAGGATGCCACCAGGAGCCAGCCGTACCGAGATCGCCTCAAGAAAGCGCTGGCTCTCCTGGATGTGGTTGAACGATTCGATCATCCAGGCGGCGTCGAACGTTCGCGTTGGCACGTCCTGCAGCAGACGATCCAGAGCGGGCGGGTCGGTGAGGTCACCCACCAGTACCGGGCAATCCTCGGGCAGGGTCTGCCGTGCCAGTTTCGCCTGCACGTCGCTGATGGTGATGCCGCGGTACACCCCCGGGTGGCGCCGACTGATGTACCTCAGTGACGCACCGACGCCACACCCCAGGTCTGCGGCTACCTGCACGTCCGCCTGCCGGAGCCGCTCCAGCATCAGCTCGTGGATGTAATGCATCGCCTCGTCCCGACTGTCCACCCCCGGTGCCCACAGCGCCCGGTGGATTGCGCCGGTGGACGCGCTGCCCCGGTGCGGCCTCAGGAATGCCCGGGTGTTGCCTTCGTAATACCCCCGGACATCATGACTCACCGATACGCCTCCAGGGGGGCGCAGCTGCACACCAGGTTGCGATCACCCTGGACGTTATCCACCCGGCCCACCGCGGGCCAGAACTTGTTGGTTCGTGTCCATGGGGCGGGGTAGGCTCCCTCTTCTCTGGTGTAGGGCCGTTGCCACTCCGTGGCGGTGACGTCTTCCAGGGTATGCGGGGCCAGCCGCAGGGGGCTCTCTTCCAGGGGGATCTCACCGCGGCGGATCTGGTCGATCTCGCCGACGATGCGGATCATTGCATCGCAGAAGCGGTCCAGTTCGGCCTTGTTCTCGCTCTCCGTGGGTTCTACCATCAGCGATCCGTGAACCGGCCAGGACATGGTGGGGGCGTGGAAGCCGTAGTCCGCCAGGCGCTTGGCCACGTCCTCAACGGTGATTCCCGTCTCCTTCTCCATCGTCCGGAAGTCCAGAATGCACTCGTGGGCAACCCGTCCGCCGGTGCCGGTGTAGGCTACGGGGATGTACGGCGACAGACGCGTGGCGATGTAGTTGGCGTTGAGGATCGCCTGCTCGGTCGCCCCACGCAGCCCGTCGCTGCCCATCATCGCGATATACCCGTAGGCGATGGAGAGTACCCCGGCGCTTCCCAGAGGCGCGCCAACGATGACACCGGTGGGCCCGGGGTCATCCAGGGTGCCCGGCAGGAAGGGAGTGAGGTGCTCTGCCGTCAGGACCGGCCCGATTCCGGGCCCTCCGCCGCCGTGGGGGATGGCGAAGGTCTTGTGCAGGTTAAGGTGGCACACGTCGGCACCGATTCCGCCGGGGCTGGTGATCCCCACCTGGGCGTTCATGTTGGCGCCGTCCATGTAAACCTGTCCGCCGTGGTCGTGCACAATGGCGATAGCTTCGCGAATATGCTCTTCAAAGACGCCGTGGGTGGACGGATACGTAACCATCATCGCCGCCAGGCGGTCCTGGTGTTCCGCCGCTTTCGCAGCCAGATCGTCCAGGTCGATGTCGCCGTTGGGGGCACTGTTCACCACCACAACGTCCATCCCCGCCATGACCGCACTTGCCGGGTTGGTTCCGTGGGCGGAGTCCGGTACGAGGCAGACAGTCCGCTCCAGATCCCCCCGGTGGCGATGCCACGAGCGAATCACCAGAAGCCCGGTGAACTCTCCGTGGGCGCCGCTGTTGGGCTGGAGGGTACACCCGTGAAACCCGGTGATGTCCTTGAGCCACGCCGAGAGTTCTTCCGCCAGGATTCGGTAGCCACCGGCCTGCCACGCCGGGGCGTAGGGGTGGATCGCGGCAAACTCCGGCCATGAGACCGGTTCCATCGCCGCTGCGGGGTTGAGTTTCATGGTGCAGCTGCCCAGGGCGATCATCGAATGGGCCAGCGACAGGTCGCGGTTCTGCAGCTCCGTGATGTAGCGCAGCAGCGCCGTCTCGCTGTGGTAACTGTTGAACACCCGCTGTTGCAGGTACGGCGAGGTCCGTTCCAGATAGATGGGAGGACGCCACTCGGTCCGGCTCATCCGCTCAGTAAGGCGGTCCACTCCCAGGGAGATACCCAGCGCGTCAAGCAGGCAGGAGAGCTCACGCACATCGGTACGTTCATCCAGGGTGATCCCGAGGCTCCCGTCGGGGAAGGGGCGGAGGTTGAACCCTTCCTTGACCGTTGCGGTGAGCAGGCGCTGCTGGGCGATGCCGTCGGTCTTGATCACCACCGTATCGAAGGTGGTTCCCTCCAGCACCGGCAGCCCCGCCTCCTTCAGAATCTCCTTCAGCGTCGCCGTGAGCACAGAGATCCGGCGAGCGATGCGCCGCAGCCCCTCGGGCCCATGGTATACCGCGTACATCGAGGCCATGATCGCCAGGAGTACCTGGGCGGTGCAGATGTTGCTGGTCGCTTTGTCGCGCCGGATGTGCTGCTCTCTGGTCTGGAGGGCCAGGCGCATTGCCGGGCGGCCCCGACGGTCGGTACTCACCCCGATGATCCGTCCGGGCATCAGCCGCTTATGGGTCTCTTTGGTGGCCAGGAACGCCGCGTGGGGTCCCCCGTAGCCCAGGGGTACACCGAAGCGCTGGCTGTTGCCGACGACGATATCCGCCCCCCACTCACCCGGCGGGGTCAGGAGGGTGAGGGCCAGCAGGTCCGTGGTGACGATGGCTATCGCCGACACGGCGTGCAGCGCCGCTACCACCGTGCGGTGGTCCTGCACCACCCCCTCTGTTCCCGGATAGGCGAGGATTCCCGCCAGGTCTCCCTCTGCAACTTCCCATTCCCCCTCCGGCGCTTCCACCAGGGTGATTGAGAGCGGTTCGGCACGGACGCGCAGATGGGCGATGATCTGGGGGTGGACGCTGGTGCTGACCCAGACGCGGTGCTCCTCACCCGGCCGGGACCGACGCGTTCCGGCGCGCAGCGCCATGACCATCGCCTCGGCGGCGGCGGTAGCCTCATCCAGCATGGACGAGTTGGCAATCTCCATCCCGGTGAGGTCGGTCACCATCGTCTGGAAGTTCAGAAGTGCCTCCAGGCGCCCCTGGGAGATCTCCGCCTGATAGGGTGTGTACTGGGTGTACCAACCGGGGTTCTCAAGGATCATTCGCCTGATCACCGCCGGGGTGATCGTGTCGGCGTAGCCCATCCCGATGAGGCTGCGCAGAACACTGTTGTGCGCGCCAATTCCCTTCAGCGATACCTGCAGCTGCTCTTCCGTCAGCGCCTGAGGCAGGACCGGCGGCGCGGGACGATGGATTCCCTGGGGTATTGTCTGGTCGATCAGCTCCTTCATGGAAGCCGCGCCGACGACGCGAAGCATCTCCTGCTGCTCTGTGTCGTCGGGGCCGATGTGCCGGCGGGCGTACTCACCGTGTCGATCCATAAGCTGGTGGATCGGCGGAAGGGTCTGGTACTGAGGGCGGTACACCGGGCCGGCGTGTTGCTTCGCCCTGGCGGGGCGATTGCGGACCTGGATCTGCAGCGGCGCGGTGGGGGCCACGGTTTTGTCCACGTAGGCGTTGGCGATGAACCGGTCCATGGAGGGCGCTTTGCCCCCGGAGACGACAATGCCAACCTCCGTTCCCGCCTCGTCAAGAACCGGGTAGCCCTCCCGTGGTACCGCCGACTCTTCCATCACCAGACGACGGAGGGTACGACGGGGCCCCTCTTTTTTGCGTGCCAGGATTGCGTCCCGACCGCTGAACTGGTGGTCCAGGTGGCACGCCCATAACAGACGTGCCTCAACGGGGGTGAGCTCTTCGGTGAGTTCGTGGCCGTAGAGGGCAAATCCGGACTCCAGCCGCAGGCTGTCCCGGGCTCCCAGCCCCACCGGAAGCGCCTCAACCTGGATCCTCGCCGCGGTATCCAGCAGGCCCTGCCAGAGCGTTTCCGTTGCCGCAACCGGGGGAAACAACTCGAAGCCGTCCTCTCCGGTATAGCCGGTGCGGCCTACCAGGATGTCCCCGGCTGCCGTTGCCACGGTGGTCACACCGAATCGGGGAAACTGCCGCGGCAGTGTCGTGCCGCTGGCTGCCAGGATCGCCCCGGCTCGCGGTCCCTGAAGGGCGATCATATCGATCACGGCGGAGACGTCCTCCACCGCCACCTCGAGGCCGCTGCCGCCTTTGGGCAGATGCTCTGTCAGCCAGGGGATATCCCGGTCACGGCGGGAGGCGTTGATGACCACCAGAAAGCGGTCGTTTCCGGTGCGATAGATAAACAGATCGTCGATGATTCCGCCGTCGTCGCGGCAGAGCAGGGCGTAGGTGCTCATGCCCTGCTCAAGCGCAGTGACCTGGGCGCTTACCTGCTGCTCCAGCCAGGCGGCACTGTCCCGGCCGGTCACCATGAGCCTGCCCATATGGGAGACGTCGAAGAGACCGGCGGAGTTTCTGGTGACAAGGTGTTCCCTGATCGTTCCCGGACGGTACTGGACGGGCATTTCCCACCCGGAAAAATCTACAAATCGACTGCCGGCTGCGGCGTGCCACTGATACAGACTGGTACGGTTCATGACGTCCTCCCTCTTGCCATGTGCCCTGTCCTGGTACCTGAGAGATTGGCCCGGGTGGCTCACGCCACCGCGGGGGTTCCCCTTCGGTGCGTCGCAGCTTCGCCACGACGACTCTCCAGAGCGTTACCCGTACCATCGATCCTGTTGCCTGAGAGATTCGGGAGCGGATCCGGCGAGATCCACCCCCTTGCACCTTCGGCGGCATTCCCGGGGGAATGCACTCTCTCGACGGAACTACGTTCTTCAAACGTACGTTGGTGGTGGTGATCTGTCAAGACAGAACGCTGGAAGCGATCAGCTCCTCTATAGTGAGAACGTCCCCGGGACGTGACGGGTTGAACGCTTCGGTATTCACGAAGACCTTTGGTGAGAGGGTGTACCGGTGATACCACTGAAGGTAGCGCTCGTTCAGGTCCTGAAGATACTCCGCGGTGATCCGGGACTCACCGCTCCGGTTGCGTTCATGGATTCGTTCCAGGGCGGTGGCCACCGAGCAGTCCAGATAGACCAACAGCGTCGGTGGCGGCAGATGTTCCGCCAGTGCGTACCACAGACTGCTGTAGGTCCGTATCTCTTCCGGGGTGATCGTCCCGGCAGCACCGTGCATCTCCGCAAAAATACGGTCGCCGAAGAGGGATCGATCGAGAATACCAGCCGTCTGATCCCGCAGCTCCCGGGTCATTCGCTGGCGCACATCCAGGAAATGCATCTGCAGCGAAAACGCCCACCGGCGGGGGTCCCGGTAGAACCGCTGCAGCAGTGCTGTAGTGTCCCCGTCGGACAGCTCCCGCTTCAGCGGCACCCCCAGCCGCCGCTCCAGGATTTCTCCCAGGGTCGTCTTACCGGCGCCGATGATCCCTTCAATGAGGATTACCCCGTTCACGGCTGCATTCCCAGGGCGAAGCTGAAGACAAAACCGGGATCACGAAGGTTCCACGCCACGTCGATCCCCAGCGCTGGCAGGGCTATCTCCGCCAGCAGGACCCGGAATGACAACCCCGGCCCCCAGTACGGTTGTGGGTCATGCGCGGCAGAATCGAAGATACCCCCCTCCCAGAAGTGGCTGGCAACCAGGGCCCCCCAGGAAAAGGATGCGATGGTGACGTCCACGTACCCGGCGGTGGCAGCCCACTGCGATGCGATTACCTTCTGGTAGGGCAGGGTTCTGAAGCCGTCACGGACGGAGATCGTCGGCTGGTCTGCAAAGGGAAGGGTTCCCGTTCCCAGATCTCCGGTTCCGCGCAGGCGGATTCGCGGCAGCACTTCCAGGGAGTACTCCCCCCGGGCCGTTCCCTCCCAGTAAGCATCGGTTTCCGAGACAAGTACCCCGCCGCGTATCACCCCCCGCGGGCCTGTACGCAGCGTCTGGCCCCGGCGGGTTCCGTCGTAGGTGAGGGTCAGCGAAGGGATGATCCGGGGACCCTCCAGGGGCGGCGAGGGATCGGCGAAACCGATCTGGACCTCTTCGATTGACCGGTTAAGACCACGGAGGTCCAACGCCAGCCGCACGTCCCGAGACAA
>SKHA01000316.1 GCA_007117185.1 Spirochaeta sp.
AGGTCTTCCCAGCTGTCCGGGGCCAGCCAGGCTCCACCGGAAGTACGCACCGTGGGAACCACCAGACCGCTGCCAAGGGTCAGCTCGCCCATCTGGGTTCGAAAGTCGAAGTCTCCAGGAAAACGCATTTCGAAGCGGTAGCGTGTGAGCGGCTCCACGATGGTGGCGGCAACGGTGCCGTCATCTGCTACCGCCACCGCCCAGAGGGACATCTGGTTGACGGTATAAATCGAGAACATGGACCGTCCCGCCCGGTAATCGCTGCCGAGAGTAGCCGGTGTCGGCGTCACGGAAAAATCAACGGTTACCCGCGCGTTGCCGGATTGTCGGGTTGTCCAGTACCCGTCGGTGCGCTGGAAGTAGCGGACCCGGGCGTCAAGAATGTTGGCGTCCTCATCGAGCTTCAGGATCGTCTCGATGTACGCGCCTGCCTCCTCAAGGGTGGTCCCACCGGCTTCGCCCGACCAGGAATAGCCGACGTGGTACCCATCAAAACCTGCAGTCCCAGACTGGATGACCACCCGCTCCGGTTCGCATGAAAGAAGCAAAAAAACGGCAGGTAGAACTGTGAGCACGAATAATCTGCGCATGAACCCTCTCCAAATAGACGTGTATTTCGATAAGCATAGCACGAAATGGTCGGTTCTTGTAAAGAAACTCCCCCTGTTCAGCGGTCCTCTCGATACGGCGCCCCGAGCGGAGGTTTCAGGACCTGCTTCAGGGACAGGCGGTGTGTGTCGGGTCAGCTCAGTTCAGTTCAGTTCAGTTCAGCTCGCGAATTTTCTCTATCGTAAGTCCAGTGTAATCGGCGATCTCGGGTTCCGGGATTCCAGCTTGTCGCATCCGGTGGACCGTCTCGTTCAGCGCGGTTGCTCGGCCTCAAGTTCCGGCTCCCTCTTGAGGATCTCGCGGATTATTTCCTGCATATTCGGGTCCTCCCGTTCTTCCACAGTAGCTGAGAGAAACCAGAGCCATCGCTTGATCTCTGTTTCAAGTATACTGTCGCCTGTCTGCCGGAACAACGCCGAGGCATCAAGAAAGTGTATGGTCATCTGATCAGAGAGGTCCCGGGAGCCCTCGCCGGGTACGATGGGAAAACCAGGAAAGTTTATCCCGATCGTCGGGTTGAGCTCACTATACTGGGATCCGGTACCCAGCTGAGCGACATACGTCTTCGCCCAGTAGTACAGCGACCGCCGGGCGAAATCCTGCTTGTCCAGAAGCTGGACCTCAATGGTAAAACGCCCTGAGCAACACCACAGCTTGCACGGGCTGGGAAAAAAAGCGGTGGGTTCATCATTTCAGGGGACAGACGCTTTCAGTCGTGGATAACCTTCACTCGCCCCACTTCTCCGGAACTCAACTTCACCTTGATGCCGTGGGGATGGTGCGCCGAGTTGGTGAGGATGCGCTCCACCACCCCTTCGGTAAGCGAGCCGGTGGCCTGGTCCTGCTTCAGCACGATCGAGACGTGTTGCCCCATCCGAATGTTCTCTCGTTTAGTTCCGTCCATAAGCCTGGATTCTATCCCGAACCCCGGCACCCTGTCGTTGACCGGGCTGGACGGGGAGGCCCTGCAGGCAGGCAGTTTACGCTGCCGGCGGACTTTCCCCGAGTCCGTATGGAGACACCCCTGCCGGACCAGGTTCAACCGGGAATGACCTTCCTGAACCTGGGGCGCTACGACGACGATCAGGAGTTTCTGTCAATGCCCGCAGCGATTGTCCGCTGGGGCCGGGTCAGGTGGTACCTCCCCGGATGGGATTCACCACGACGCGATTGAGATACCCGGCGGAAACTACCTGGCCCTCTCGGCCGCGCCCGGCTCGTACGACGACGGGGTGGTGGAGCTCGACTGCCGCCGCGGCACCGCTTTGCGTGTCTGAATCGACTGGGATCCCGCGGATGAGTCGTTCATCGTCGCCGGACGGGACCAGAGCGCCGTGGTCAAAGTGGATTTCGCCACCGGGAAGATTCGCTGGATCCTGTGTACCCACGATCACTGGCAGGAACCGTTTCGACCCCTGCTGCTGGAGCCGGCAGGAAAGCCCTTCGAATGGCCCTGGAGGCAGCACGCTCCGGCGGTAGACTACGAGATCGATCAGGAAGCGATGGAGCTGATCCTGGAAGACACTGACGATCAAAGCTACCAGGGCTACCGGGTGTACCGCTTCCATCGGATGAGTCTGTATCCGCCGAATCTGCAAATCCAATAGCGCCCGATTTGCCGGGGACAGAATGAGAGGGACCGTGGTACAATCCGGGGTATGCACACAATACTGAAGCGGGAACAGCTGTCCGAACAGGTGTTCAGGATTCGCGTAGTGGCACCGCTCATTGCCGAGGCACGACAGGCCGGGCAGTTTGTCCTCGTTCAGGTGGATACGGAGTTCGGCGAACGAATTCCCCTCACCATAGCAGACGCCGACGCCGAGCAGGGGTGGATCACCCTCATCTTTCAGGCTGTCGGCGGCACCACCATGCGCCTGGCCGCCCTTCAGGAGGGCGACGCCGTTCCGGCGATCCTGGGCCCCCTGGGAACCCCCACCCACGTGGAACAGCTGGGTCATGTGGTGTGCGTCTGCGGCGGAATCGGCGCCGCGCCGATGTACCCTATCGCCCAGGCGATGAAGGCCGCCGGCAACAGGGTCACCATCATTCTCGGAGCGCGAAACCACGACTTGATCATTCTTCAGGAGGAGATGCGCTCCCTCGCGGACGACCTCATTCTGGTCACCGACGATGGCAGCGCCGGGCGCAAGGCGCTGGTAACCGAGCCGTTGAAGGAGTTGTGCCAGGCGCCCTCGCCACCGGACCTGGTGGTGGCGATCGGCCCGCCGATCATGATGAAGTTTGCCGTGGAGACGACACGCCCCTTCGCCGTCCGTACCGTGGTCAGCCTCAATACGATCATGGTGGACGGCACCGGGATGTGTGGCGGCTGCCGGGTCACCGTGGGCGGGCAGACCCGCTTTGTCTGCATGGACGGACCGGAGTTCGACGGCCACCAGGTTGACTTTGAAAACATGATGAAACGGCTGCAGAGCTACAAGACCCAGGAAGACGCAGCGCGGCACACCTGCAAAATTGGAAGGAACCCCTGATGAGTCATACCACCCCGGAATCCCTGCAAGAGCTGGCAAAAGAGCAGTGGAGCTCCCTGGAAACCCAGCTGAGCGAGTGTCCCCTGACGGCGAAACAGCGCATGGCCATCCCTCAACAGGAGATGCCGGCGCAGGACCCCGCTGCGCGCCGGACCAACATGGACGAGGTAACCTACGGTTACTTCGAGGAGCAGGCCCGGGTGGAGGCCGAGCGCTGTCTGCAGTGCAAGAACGCCCCCTGTATCGCCGGCTGCCCCGTGGCGATCGATATCCCCCGGTTTATCCGCAAGATCAGCGAGGCAGACTATTCCGGAGCCCTCGCTGTCATCAGCGAGACGAGCCTGCTCCCCTCGATCTGCGGCCGGGTCTGCCCGCAGGAGGTGCAGTGCCAGGAGCCGTGCACCGTGGGCAAAGCGAAGAAAGACCCCTTCCTGTCCGTCTCCATCGGCCGGCTGGAGCGGTTTGTTGCCGATCACGGCGGCAGATCGGTCCCGCAGGTGAAGCCGGAGACGGGCAAAAAGGTGGCGATCATCGGCAGCGGACCGGCAGCGATCACCGCCGCCGCGGATATCCGCCGGGAGGGTCACGGCGTCACCGTCTTCGAGGCGTTTCACAAACCCGGGGGCGTGCTGGTCTACGGAATTCCGGAGTTTCGCTTGCCCAAGGGGATCGTGGAGGAGGAGCTGAACACCCTTCAGCAGATGGGTGTGGAGGTGCGAACCAACTTTCTGGTGGGCAGAACCCGCACACTGAAGGACCTCCTGGAGAAGGACGGCTACAACGCGATCTTCATCGGCAGCGGCGCGGGGCTGCCCCGGTTCATGGAGATCGAGGGTGAGAACCTGGTGGGGGTCTTCGCTGCCAACGAGTATCTCACCAGAAGCAACCTGATGAAGGCGTACGACCGCGAGCGGGCAGACACGCCCATCACCCGCCCGCGAAAGGTGGCCGTCCTGGGCGGAGGCAACGTGGCGATGGACGCCGCACGAACGGCGGTGCGCCTCAACGCCGAAGAGGTCAACGTGATCTACCGTCGGACCCGTACGGAAATGCCCGCCCGGGCCGAAGAGGTGGACCACGCCGAGGAAGAGGGGGTCGTGTTCCATTTTCTCCGCAACCCCGCCCGCATTCTGGGCGATGAGAACGGTCAGGTCCGGGCAATCGAGGTCCTGAAGTACGAGCTGGGAGAGCCGGACGATTCGGGGCGCCGCCGGCCGGTAGCGATCCCCGGCAGCGAGTACGAGATAGAGGTGGACACGGTGATCGTCTCTATCGGCAACGACTCCAACCCCCTGTTGACCACCACCACCCCTGAGCTTGAGGTCAACAAGCGGGGCAACATCGTCGCTGACGAGTCCGGCAAGACCAGCATGGATCGCGTCTGGGCTGGCGGAGACATCGTTCTCGGTGCGGCCACGGTGATCCTGGCGATGGGTCAGGGCCGCAAGGCAGCGGCAGCGATAAACGAGGCGCTTCTCAGCTGAGCTAGTCGTCCCGGCATCCGGTGATCACCTGTGGGGCGGCGGTATGAACGGCGTCTCTTCCGGCGTGTTTCGCGTCGTACAGGGCTGCGTCGGCCGCCTGGACGAGACATTTCGGATCCTGCAGGGAGAGGTTTCTCTGATCCGGCATGATTCCGGCCACCCCGATGCTGACAGTGATCACCCCCCGATCGATTGCCGGATGAGGAAGCGCCTCCCCGCGGATGCAACTGCAGATGCGCAGACCCAGCTGGTAGGCGCCATTGACATCAGTATCCGGCAGAATAACCGCAAACTCCTCGCCCCCGTAGCGCGCCGCAATATCTCCAAGCCGCTGAACATTCCCGGAGAGGATTGCGGCAATCCTGCGCAGCACCTCGTCCCCGGCGGGGTGGCCCTGGGTGTCGTTGTACTCCTTGAAGTGGTCCACGTCGAGCATCAGAAGCGCCATCGACCGTTGCGAACGCAGGTGGCGCTGCCATTCCTCTACCAGCCTGCTGTCAAAGGTCCGACGGTTGAACAGACCGGTGAGGCCGTCGTGCTGGGCCTGCTCCTTCAGATTTGACAGGGAGATGCGAAACTCAACGACCCGCAGGGAGACAGCTACGGAGCTGGTGCCGCAGAGCAGCAGAATGGCCCATGCGGTGGCGTACAAATCCTGCTGCACAAGCCCTCGAGCCCGGGCGATATCCAGCAAAATCCCCACCACCAGAGCAAGAAACCCTACCAGGACCAGACGGGCTCCGCTGCGCTTCCCCCGCACCGCCCTGGAGAGTAGCGCCGTCACGGTATACAAAAAGAAGAGCATGATCGGAATGTAACCGTAGAACAGATCCAGCCAGCGTGCCGGCGGCAGCACCACCGACGCGATCAGCCAGAGAACCCCGGTCCAGCTGATAAAACGTATGGCATTTCGTCGACTCTCTACCGGGAACATACGCCGCAGATACCAGAGGTACAGAAGAGGTAACGGATAGATCGCCAACCCCACCAGACGCAGCGGAAGCATGGGTAGCAGAGCCTGGCCGTGCAGTGAAGCGACGCGCACCATCGCGGCAAGACACACAAAGAAGAAGGGTAGATGGGGTATGTCGCGACCCGGGGCAAAGAGCAGCATGAGATGGTACAGGGCCATGATCACCAGCGCGCCAAGGAGTACCCCGTCCCGGAGAAATCGCATCTGATTTCGTCGGGTCAAGGTGGCCAGCGAGGCGATCTCTGCGGGTGTTGTCGCTATCCCGGCCAGGGTGAAACCGCTGTTGTAAACGATGACCACCAGATCCGCGCTCCCGTCGGCAGCGGCGGGGATGGGGACGATCACATCGACGCTGGCTCTACCCCGGGGAACGGAACGCACCAGCTTGCCGTTGACCCACCCGGAGATCCCGTCGTCGGCGGCAGGCAGGGAGAGGGCGGGGATCTGGTCTGTGGGGATCCCGGTAATCTGCAACCGATAGGTGATCGGCCCGGTAATCACACGTTGCCCCGTCCCGGTAACGTAGCGGCCGTCACGGGGAGGAACCGCGCTGTAGCTCCGTTGCTCCACCCCGGCGATCACCTGAGGATACAGAGCTTCACCAGGATATACCTCCCAGGTTCCGCGAATACTGCGGATGCTATCCAGGTCAGTTCCGCTCAGATCGACCCGGCCGTCCCGGATCGGAAGGTCTCCGACTGCGCCACAGGAACTCAGGACGAAGGCAACGGCGGCACACAGCATGAAGGTAACGGTGACTTTCACTGGGAGGAGAGTACCACACATTTGACCCACCGTGGTGGTTCAGGTACTCTCTTGCGGGAGAACCTGACGATGAAGATCCTGGAACAACCTGAGTTTTTCCATCAACTCTTTCAGAGCATCCCTGATGCCGCAGTAATCCTGGACCACACCGACCGGGTGATTCAAGTCAACCAGGAGTTCGCCCGCTTCTTCGGGTACGAACAGGAAGCGGTGGTCGGTCGCGAGATCAATGGCCTGGTGGTACCTCCGCAGCTCCTGGACGAGGGCAAACGGCTGAGCCGGATCGCCCTTGAGGGAACACCGGTACAAAACGAGTCAATCCGCTGCAGCAGCGACGGCACGCCCCGACCGGTTGCGATCTCCTCCAGCCCCATATACCTGGGGGGGCAGCAGGTGGCGATCTTCGTAATGTACCGGGACATCGCCGACCTGAAGCAGGCGATCACCGAACGGGATATTCTGCTGGACACCATCGAGACGCACCTGTGGTACCTCACCGACCCGGGAACCTATGGGGCGGTGAACGCTGCCCACGCCGGTTACCATGGAATGACCCCGCAGCAGATGAGCAATCACCCCGCGCAGGATTTCTTCCCGGATCTTGCCGACACAATCCGCGAATGGAACCGCCCGGTGTTTGAGACGGGCAAACCCGAGACGGTACGCCACTGGATACGAGGTCGCGACGGGGTGAACCGCTTCTTTCGAATCCACAAGATTCCCCGCCTGGACACACAGGGCCGGGTTGAGACGGTTGTCTGCAGCGGCGAGGACATCACCGAACAGTGGGAACGGGAAAATGAGTTGCGGCTCCTGTCGTACATGGTGGAGCACAGCGCCGACCCGATGCTCCGTATGGACGCTTCGTACCGCATCGCCTACGTCAACGCCGCGTTTGAACGGCAGCTGGGGTGGTCGCAACAGGAGCTGCTGGGCAAACATCCGTCGTTCCTCAACGCTGAGGAGAACTCATCGGAAATCCAGGAGGACATTATGGCCGTCCTGAAGGACGGTTTCACCTGGTCGGGACGGGTCAGGAACCGGCGCAAGGACGGCAGTACCTTTATCGCGGCGCTGTCGATTACCCCGATAACCGGCACAGACGGGCAGGTGATCGGCTACGTCGACGTCTCCCGGGACGTCACCGCTGAGCAGGACCAGCTGGACCACCAGGAATTGCTCCTGCAGGAAATTCATCATCGCGTCAAAAACAACCTGGCCACCGTGGTGAGTCTACTGACCCTGCAGATGGCGGGTATCGAGGATCCCGTCGCTGCGGAGGTCCTGATGCAGGCTCGTGGGCGGATCGACGCGATGCTGACAGTGTATGAGTCCCTGAATGAGTCAGAAAGCTATCGGGTGATCCAGTTGCCGCGCTACCTTGAGGACTTGTGCGAGCGGCTGCAGGAGACGACCAGAGGTAGCAGGATCAGTTTTCGTTCACAGATCGAAGAGTTGGCTATTGAGAACAACGACGCGGTAGCGCTGGGGATGATCGTCAACGAACTGGTGACCAACGCTGACAAGTACGCCTATCCGCCGGGGAGTACCGCCGGGGAGGCCGGCGTGATCCGGGTGGAGCTCTCTCAGACGGAAGAGACCAGCTACACCCTGAGCGTCGGTGACCGCGGCGTCTCGTTGCCTGAGAACATCTACGACGAAAAGACCGGCACCCTTCAGGGTACCGGTCTGGGTCTTACCGTTGTGCAAAGTCTGGTGGACAAACTGCGGGCGTCCATCACCGTGGAACGGGACGAGGGCACTTGCTTCAGAATCGTCGTGCCGAAGAAGGATGTTTCCTAACGGTCCACTCGAGCACTTCCGCCGTGAATCAGCTTTTCCACCTCCCCCACATCCACCATTGAGGTGTCTCCCGGGGTTGTCATCGCCAGCGCCCCGTGGGCGGCTCCGTATTCCACCGCCAGAGCGGGCCCCTTCCCGGTCAGAAAGCCGTAGATCAGACCCGAGGCAAAACTGTCCCCGCCGCCCACACGATCCAGGATTTCCAGAGCTGGACGGTGGGTTGCTCGATGAAAGGCTCCGTCGGCGTAGAGAATCGCCCCCCAGTCGTTCACCGTAGCGCTGTGGACGTCCCGCAACGTGGTGGCAACGGCCTGGAAGTTGGGAAACTCCTGCACCACCGTGCGGATCATCTTCTCGAAGTTTGAGACGTCCAGGTTGGTCACCGTCTCGTCCACCCCTTCAACGTCAAAACCGAGGGCTGCGGTAAAGTCTTCCTCGTTTCCAATCATGACGTCGACATATCGGGCGATCTCCCGGTTGACCTCACGGGCACGATCCTGCCCGCCTATCGCTTTCCAGAGGGACGGTCGATAGTTCAGGTCGTAGCTGATGATCGTCCCGTTGGCCCGGGCGGCGGTCATCGCCTCGATGATAACCTCCGGGGTGGTCCCGGACAGAGCAGCGTAGATCCCGCCGGTGTGAAACCAGCGAACACCCTCTTCGGCGAAGATCCGCTGCCAGTCGATGTCGCCCGCCTTCAGGGCTGCAGCAGCGGAACGGGCCCGGTCGGAGACGCCGCGGGCGCCGCGCACCCCGAATCCCCGTTCGGTGAAGTTGAGGCCCAACCGAACATCCCGTCCAATCCCGTCGTAGCTGAACCATTTGCTGTGAGAGAGGTCTACCCCACCCTGGAGAATCAGGTCTTCCAGGAGGTGTCCCAGGTCGTTCTCCACCAGACCGGTGACCACTGCAGTTCGCTGGTTGAAGCAGCGACGCAACCCACGGGTCACGTTGTATTCGCCGCCTCCCTCCCAGGCCTGGAAGGTGCGAGCGGTCCGGATGCGGCCCTCGCCGGGGTCAAGGCGGATCATCACTTCACCCAGGGACACTGCGTCCCACCGGCAGGAATCTCTGTCTCGAATCGTCATGGTTCTTTGTTCTCCTTGCCGAGATACTCGTGGATCGTTCGAAAATGGCTGCGCATCGCTTTGCGAGCAGCTTTGGGGTTGCCCTCGTCTACAGCGTCGACAATATGCAGATGAGTCATCTGAACCCTGGGCAACTCGGTTACTGCCAGCGCTCCGCGTACCTCGGTAAGTACCCGGGCGAGGCTGTGGCGAGCGGACTCGATCAGGTACCGCAGATAGGTGTTTTCCGATGCTGCCGCCAGGGCGAGGTGGAAGGTGATGTCCAGACTGGTGTACGCCGCCGGGTCCTCAATCTGCTCCTGCATCATTGCACAGATGTGACGCAACTGCTGCACGTCTTCGGGAGTGCGGCGAAGTGCCGCCGTCTCGGCGCTGAGTGTCTCCAGGGATTCCCGGACATCCATAAGCTGGCGCCAGCTTTCCAGATCACGACCGAGGACGCGATCGAAGAAGCTGTTCAGGGTACCCACCCCGGGGGGAAGAACCCGGGCGCGCCGGCCCTTGCTGATCAGGATGTAGCCCTGCCCGGCAAGGGTCTGGTAGGCTTCACGCACAACCGGTCGACTCACGTGGAACAGGGATACCGCCTCTTGTTCAGCGATGAAGTCGTCCCCAGGGGTGTAGGCGCCGCTCTCCAGAAGTTCCGTAAGGCGGGCAACGATCTGCTGCGAGAGCGAGGTGCGTTGCAGGTCGTCCTGGAGATCACTCATGGGAAAATCGTGGCATGGGATTGTCGGCATGTCAAGATAGCAACGTATATGACACGCTGCTATCTATCGACGAAAAGTCTCTTGCCCATGAAGAGCGCCTGTACCGGCCCCTCCCCACGAGCAACAGTCTTTTCAAAACCATTCCGCAGGTAGAAGCTCCGATTTCGTGCAGTAGAACTGGTCACCAGATGGAGCCCCGGCACTCCCTCACGAACCAGGCGATTCTCCAACTCCGCAATCAGCGCCGAACCCACCCCACGCCCTCGCGCGGACGCAGTCAGGTTGATGTGCAGATGCGCCGGGTACTGGCCGTACAGGTCTCGAAACAGAGGGATATGTTCAGCGATGGCGTACAGTTCCTGGTGGCTGCGGGTATCAGGCACAGCGCAGAGGTACCCTGATACTGCCGGAAGCGACCCGTCATGCGGTGCGCTTCCCCTGTCCAGCGCCAGGAGAAACCATCGCGGCTCCGTTTCCCGGTAGTACTGGAAATACTTGTGCAGGTACAACGCCCTGGCGGTGGCATCGGGAAAGGCGGTCTGGTTTGCCGTCTCCCAGAAAATTTCCTCTGCGGCGGCGTAAAGGGGCTCCCGGGCACCGGCGATCTCTTCCAGGGACGCGATCCACATCGTTATGCCTCCATCGCTCCCGGGTAGACGTTGACCCCCGATGCAATCATGCGTCCCCGCCACCATTCCAGCCGCTCCCGGAATCCTTCGCTCCATGCTGCCGCACCCGGGGTGCCCGTCCACAGCCCTTCGCTGATCGCGGCGAGGCGCAGATACCCCATGTACTCTACCTCGGAATGAAACCGAACGCCCTCCGTCCAGAGATTACCCTGACCCCCGAGCACACGGTCCGCCCCCGGAAGATCCGGTCCCAGCGCCTCCCGAACGTAGAGCAGCGGTTCGTAGCGACTGCTGTCGTGGACGGTGCAGACACTCAACCGTCCCGCCTCAAGGGGGGTGTCACGGTGTTTGTGGTCCAGATACGTCCGGCGGGCCTGCGGACAGAGGACGATCCGGTATCCCCGCTCCAGCGCTGCCCCGGCAAACTCCGGCTCGCGCCAGTTCAGGATGATCGTATCCCGGGGCAGATCCAGCCGGGACGCTTCATCCCAGACCAGAGGGACCCTGCCCAGCTCCAGAACGGTCTCTGTCATGAAACGAACGATCTGTTGATAAAGCTGGTCCTCCTGTCCTGCCTCACTGGTCAAAGAGGCCCAGGACTCGGTCATGACCTCATCGCCGCCAACGTGTATGTAGGGGCCTTGAAAGACCTCCGTTGCCGCAGCAAAAACCGTGCGGATGAAATCACGAGCCGCCTGGGAGACAGGCGAGATCACCGCCGGAAAGATTCCCCAACGCGTCTCCACCCCCGGAACCTCCCGGGAGCAGCCGATTTGCGGGTACGCGGTGATCGCTGCGCTGGCGTGACCCGGTAGGTCAATCTCAGGAACAACGGTTATCCCCAGGGCTGCGGCGTCGCTGTCCAGTTCCCTGAGCTCCCCGGCGGAATAGAACCCGCCGTAACGGCCCCCCTCGGAGGTACAGTCACTCCGCCACCCCCCGACGTCCGTCAACAAAGGGTACGCCGAGACGGGCAAACGCCACCCCTGGTCGTCGGTGAGATGCAGGTGAAAGCGGTTCAACCGCAGGAGCCAGACAACATCCAGGACCCGGTGCAGCGACTCCATCGGAAGAAAGTGCCGGGCAACATCAACCATGAAACCCCGCCAGGGATACGCCGGATGGTCGAGAATGGTCACCGCAGGAAGAACCGTCTGCCCGTGGTCCAGCAGCAGGACCGCCTGCACCACCGTGGCCAGACCGGCGGAAAACCCCGCCGTCCCACCGGCGCGTACCGTAACCCCGGCGGAGGTGACCGCAAGTTCGTAGTGTCCTTCCTCCACATCTCCCGGGGTGAGCCGAACCGCCGCCGGGGCTGCATCGGCTGCTCGTTTCCACCGGTACACCGTCCCCTGACAGATGCGATCGATCCGCGGCAGCGCCGCCTGGATCACTTCGGATCCTCCCTCGGCATCGCTGAACAACGTGACAACCTCCGGAAGGGAAAAACCCTCCGCTTCGAGATCGACGGTGCACCTTCGCGGTGCGGGGATCACCAGCTTCCACGGGTCAGAGTGTTTCGGCGCCACTGATTACCTCCCGCAAATAGTAGAAGCTATCCTTCCTCACCCGACGCCCGTTCACGTAATCGGCATAGACGATGCCGAAGCGCTTCTCGTAGCCGTAGGCCCATTCAAAATTATCAATCAGGCTCCAGACGAAGTACCCCCGCAGATCCACCCCGTCCTCCACTGCGTCCAGGGCGGCAGAAAAGTGCTCCCGCAGGTACGCCACGCGGCGTGGGTCGTGACACCGCTCACCGTCCGGGGTGAGGGTGTCCGGCATGGCACACCCATTCTCGGTGATGAACAGCGGGTACCGGCCCTCCGTTGTCTGCCACACCCACTTCAGGTGGCGGTACAGTCCCCGCGGGGTAATGGGCCAACCCATATCGGTCGTCTCGTGGTGGCTCTCAGCGCACCGAAACCCCTCGGGATGCGACGGGTCAGCCGCCACAACCGGTTCATGGTAGAAATTCACCCCGAGAAAGTCGATAGGGACGGCGATGGTCGCCATATCCCCTGTCTGAACCGGCGGCGGGGTGTGGTCGGGGTATGACGCGAAATGCCGCTCCGGGTAGGGCCTGCCCAACAGGGGGTCCAGAAAAAAACGGCTGCGCAGGTCAATCCACCGGTCCGCTGCTTCCAAATCCTCGGGGCGCCTGGTTGCCGGTCGGGGCGATTCCAGGTTCAGGGTGATCCCGATTGGCGCCGCATCCGGCTGTGCCCCGGGGCCGCTTCGGTACGCCTGTACCGCCAGACCATGCCCCAGCATCAGGTGATGCGCCGCCGCCCAGGCGGCGCTGCGGTCAGTACACCCCGGCGCGTGAACCCCCTCCAGATACCCCAGGACGGAACTGCACCAGGGCTCGTTCAGGGTGATCCACCGGTCCACATGATCGCCCAACGCTTCGAAGCAGACCCGACTGTACTCGGCAAAACGATACGCCGTGTCCCGGACGGGCCACCCTCCGGCGTCCTCCAGGGGCTGGGGCAGGTCCCAGTGGTACAGCGTCGCCGTCGTCTGTATTCCCCGGGCGTGCAGCGCGTCAGACAGGCGCCGGTAGTAATCCAGCCCGGCGGGGTTGATCGCCCCGGAACCGGCGGGCTGCACCCGCGGCCAGGCGATAGAAAAACGATATGAGGCAACACCCAGCTCATGCATCAGCTGAACGTCTTCCTCGTAGCGATGGTACTGATCCACCGAGACGTCTCCGGTGTGGCCGTGCAGAACCTTTCCGGGTTTCCGGGAAAAGGTGTCCCAGATACTCGGACCTCGTCCGTCCTCCCTGGCCGCACCCTCCACCTGATAGCTGGCGGCGGCGACACCCCAGACGAATCCCTGCGGGAAGTCGGTGCTGCTGCGTTTCCGGTTGCTTTGTTTCATGGTGCTCATCGATTCCTCCGTCTCACCACGTGCCGCGCAGATGCCGGCACGTTATCTCGTCCACATCCCAGCGGCGGTGGTCGTCGCCGGCGGCGCCAGTCACAGAGACCCGGTGGGTCTCCCCTGGCAACATCAGAAACCCGTTGTCGCCAAAACGAAGCGCCGGATCCCGGGCTTCAAGAGTAACCCAGAACGCCGGGGCCCCGGCGCAGGCCACCTCAACTGTTCCACACCCCGCAGAACCCGCCGCAGATCCGGTTGCCGAAACGGTCAGCCCGGGCATCTGCAACTCGCACCGTTTGGGTTCGGTGAGAAACGTCCACCCCCGTTCAACGGTGGTGTGACCGTCACCCTCCCAGGTCGCCAGAAGAAACTCCTGCTCTCCGGTCCCGGCCAGGTCGCTGCGCTCCACCAGAGTTGCTGTATCGGACGCTGCACTCACTTCCACCCGGCGCTCCCGGCGGACCGTGCCGTCCCAGCCCAGCCACTGCAGGAGAACGCTGCCCCGCACCTCCCGGTCTGTGTCGTTGGACAGCCACACTTCCTGCTGAGTCTGGTAGACCTGGCAGACCAGGCGCAACGGTGCGAAAAAGCGACGGGCCTCGTAGTGCAGGAGTTTCCAGCGCCCATCATACTCCAGGCTGGACCAGGAAACCACCGGCCACAGGTCGTTCAGCTGCCAGTACAGCGCCCCCATGCTCACCGGGCGCCGGCTGCGCCAGAAGTCCACCGCCGTACGGATCGCCAGCGCCTGCTGCACCTGACTCAGGTACAGGAAGTTTTCAAAGTCGAAAGGAAGACGAAAGTAGCGGGTCATCGTCTCGGTAACCACCGTATTGCCCCGGGGGTGGCGCTGGTGGTGCTCCAGGTCCGGAGCGGTGGGGTTGAACTGGGAAGGCGGGGTAAATGTGCGGATGCTGTGCAGCGAGGGAAAGGACTGGAAACCGAACTCCGAACAGAATCGCGGGGTCACCTCCTGGTAGCCGTCGAAACTCTTCCCCTCGTGCCAGACGCTCCAGTAATGCATGTCCCCGGAGGTGTCGTCGTGAAAGTTGTCCGAGAAGTCACCCTCTCCGGCGGCGGGTGAGCTGGGCCAGAACACCCGCGTGTCGTCCAGGGCGCGCACCCCTGCCCCGATGACGCCGCTGTTGAGGCGGTCGTAGTCGATGAGGTAACGACCAGGGTTCTCCCGGGACTCGGGATACCACCCCAGCGCACCGATATCCTCGTTGTTGCCGCACCAGATCGCGATGCAGGGGTGGCTCATCAGACGGCGTACCTGCACCGCCACCTCCAGGCGCACCTCCTGGAGAAACCATTCCTGGGAAGGGTAGAGGGAACAGGAGAACATGAAGTCCTGCCACACCATCAGCCCCAGCTCGTCGCAGATCTGGTAGAAGTGGTCCGGTTCGTACTGCCCCCCGCCCCACACGCGGATCATGTTCATATGCGCCGCAGCGGCGGCCTCCAGGTGCTGCCGGCAGCGCTGGACCGTCTGCCGGGAGGGCAGCGCGTCCAGGGGAATCCAGTTGGCCCCCTTCGCCCAGACATCCCTACCGTTTACCCGGAAGAACATACTGCGTCCGTGGGTGTCCTTCTCGCTGACCACCTCAATAGTGCGAAACGCGGTGGTGAACTGCAGCGGTGACGCCTGCGGAACGATCACCTCAACGGTGTAGAGGGGCTGTGCACCGTACCCGGCAGGCCACCACAACTGCGGCTGTTGCACCAGCAGATCCACCTGCACCGCAGCGCGATCCGGAAAGAGCGAGCAGGGATCCTGCGGCAGGAGATGCGCCCCGCCGGCGCGAGCGACTTCCTCGCCGGTGGGATCAAGCAGCCGTACCTCGATCCCCTGGACCACCTGCTGCGGGGGGAGCGGGGTATCCAGCTCCACCGTCACCGGCAGAAGCCATGTCCCGTCGAGATGCTCAGGGTCAACCGGGCGCGGTACGCCACGGCTGTTCACCGGCGCCCAGGCAACCTCCCGGGTCAGCGCAATCCTGCCGTAGAGCCCCGCTACCATCAGCGCCGGCCCCCAGTCCCACCCGCTGTGGCACTGCACCTTTCGCACCAGGTTGCGGTGGGGTGACTGCACTGGATACCCGTTGAACGGCACCGGGTAGGGCAGCGCCTCACTGCGCTGCAGCGCCAGCTTCTCCGCGCTGTCCAGGGCTACCGAGATCGAA
Source organism: Spirochaeta sp. (assembly GCA_007117185.1). Classification (GTDB taxonomy): domain Bacteria; phylum Spirochaetota; class Spirochaetia; order DSM-27196; family Alkalispirochaetaceae; genus Alkalispirochaeta. The sequence goes on from SKHA01000316.1 coordinate 15,632, forward strand.
TTGGAACCTGCCTGTACCGCCGATGTCACATCGACCCGGACGGGAACAAACATGTTGGTCCCCTGCCACACCTCGCTGCCGTTGACGCGGATCGTCCCGGTGCAGTCCACGGTATCGATAGTGAGAATCCAGCGGGGTCCGTCCTCGTGGGATAGTGGCGCCGCTTCGGGTAGGACGAAATTCCGGGTCATCGTCCAACCCCGCTGCCCCACCCACTGGACCTCCAGCTCGTTTCGCCCGAAGAACGGATCGTCCAGCACGCCCTGGTGGATCAGCGCTGAGTGTACATCTCCCGGAAGGGTGATCGAGAGGTCATACGCTCCATCCTCGTCGGTGAGACCCCACACCCCCGCCAGATCAATCGTATCGTTCCCCATCGTCCCCCCTGATTTTTTTCTTGACACACCCGCAAACTCGTGGAACACTGTAGTTGGATTTAAAACCAACCAATTAGGAGTGTAACACGGGTGGCACCGGCGATCAAGAGAAATCGAGTGATGAACCGCTCTCGGGTCCTGCGGGCAATCTGGCGCCAACCCCTGCTGAGCCGCATCGAGACCGCCGCGCTGCTGGGGCTGGACAAGTCCACCGTCTCGGCGGTGGTCAATGAGCTGCTTGAGCTGGGCATCCTCGAAGAAGTCGCCGAGGGCGACGCGTCTCCCCAGGGAGGTCGCCGCCCGGTAGAGCTGCAGATCCGCAGAGACTATGGATTGGTCCTGGGGATGGAACTGCAGCCGGGGTTTTTCCGCGCCGCATTGTGCGACCTCCACGGGAAGGTCCTGCAGCAATGGACCGCCGAGACCCGTCGGGAGACCGAAGGGTTTACCGAATATCTTCTGGGAATCATCGAGGAAATTCTCGCGGACCTTGGGGACCGGCAGCGTTCATTGCTTGGTATCGGCGTGGCCATGGGTGGACTGATCAACTCGATCCGCAACGAGATTACCGGGTCCATTCCGATGCGCCTGGAACACTTCGACTTCCAGAAAGAGATCTCCGACCGCCTCCCCTTTCCCGTTGTCGCCGAGAACGACGCCAACGCCTGCGCCTGGGGTGAGCTGACGTTCCACCGCGCCGGGAACGTTCATGACTTCCTGTACGTGCTGGTGCAGATGCGCACCAGCTCCAGCGGCCGCCACCTCTACGGCGGTATCGGTGTGGGTATCGGGGTGGTAATCAACAGTACCCTCTACCCGGGAGCCACCTTCACCGCCGGCGAGTTCCGCAGCGCGTTCTGGCAGGGTCAGGGGTCCGGGCAGTTCTCTCTGAACGACGAGGAAGCGGGTCGGGTGGCGACAGACCCGGTAATGCGGGAACGCTTCTTCCGGGAGCTGGCCCGCAACGTGGCGGTGATCATCAACGTGATGAATCTGGACCACCTGTTCATCGGTGGCGACGTGCTGGCCTACCAGGACGAGCTGGGAGTGATCCTGGACGAGGAGATCCGTATGAACTGGCCTTACCAGACTCCCCCGCGGTGCGAGATCTGTTTTTCCAGCTTTCAGGAGAACGCGGTGGTCTACGGCGCCGCCGGGATGATGCTGGACCGGCTCTTCTCCGACCAGATCTTCCCTCAGGGGGATATCCGCAACCGCCACGGCCGGGCGGAGGTACTCAGTGAGTTCAATGAGGCGATTGTACGCCTTGGAGAGCGATAGCTCGCGCAGCGGGCAGTGTCCGCCTGGCGGGCGCAAATCGGGGCAATCGCCCCGCAAAACAAGGGAGGTAGCACATGCTACGGAACGTATTGATGGTGGCGATGATCACCCTCGCGGTGACAGGAATGGTCTGGGCCGGTGGCGGCCGCGAACAGGCACCGGCTGGCGGGGTCACCCTGGAAGTGATGCACTACCTGGACCTGGCAGACAACACATCCACAACCAACTTCAACGAGGTTGTCGACGCATTTCGTGCGGCGAATCCGGGAATCAGACTCAACTTCGATTACCTCTTCGATGAGGCGTACCACAACAAACTGCAGGCAGTGGCGGTAGCAGGACAGCTGCCGGACGTGCTGTTTCTCTGGCCGGGCAAGCGCACCGGTGATGTAACCGGAGCGGGGCTGGTACAGGACCTTCGTCCCTGGATCGAGCCGGTACGGGACCAGTTTGCCCCCGCCGCGCTCACCCCGCAGGGACCCAACGGCGAGATCTGGGAACTGCCCGAGCAGATCACCGCAACCCACGTGATGTTCACCAACGAGCGCCTCCTGCGGGAGCTGGGCCTCTCCTTCCCGCGGACCTTTCAGGAACTTCTCGCTCAGGGCGAGGTGATTCGTGCGGCGGGATACATCCCCATCGCGATGGACAACGGCGGCGGCTGGCAGATGCAAAGCTGTCTGCTCAGCGCCCTGGTGGAACGCACCGCCGGTCGCGACTGGTTTGACCGCGCCATCATCGGCGAGGCGAGTTTCACCGATTCCCAGTTTGTCCGCGCTCTTGAGGTGATCAAGACCCTCCACGACCAGGACATGTTCACCCCCGGTATCAACCAGGCCGAATACGGTCAGGCCCTGACCGATTTCGTGAACGAGCGGGCTGTCTATCTGATCGACGGTGGGTGGCGGACCAGCAACCTGGCCAGCGAGCTCACTGCGGAACAGCAGCAGTACCTGGGCTACAACGTCTTCCCGGCGCTGCCCAACGAACAGGGCACCCCCGGATCCACCGCCATCGTTCCCGGTACCGGCTTCGGCATGAACGCCAACCTGAGTGGTGAAAAAGCAGACGCCGCGTGGGCCTGGATCTACCACTTCGCCGGCCCCGCAGGATCACGAATCAAGGCACAGCAGGGGTGGCTCCCGGCGGTGGTTGACGCGGTGGGACCGGATGCGCCGCTGCTGACCCGCAAGCTGGCGGACTTCCTTGGAACCACCCCCGGTGGCTACGTCATCGACGCGGTGATGGACGCCGAGGGCATGGGCGTTCTGCACCCGGCGCTGCAGGAGATGATGTTCGGTCGGCTCACACCCCAGCAGGTAGCCCAGCGCTACGAGCAGTGGGTAGCGGCCAACGACACCGGTCGCGGCAACTGACCCCGACCACCGACTCACCGGGGCGCGTGACCGCACAGCGCGCCCCGGCATCCTGTTCCCGGAGGAATCAAGATGACCAGTGCAGCGGAAAAACGCTGGAGTTACGCCATACTCGTGGGGCCCTCGGTGGTGATCTACGCCGCCGTGATCCTCTTTCCCATCCTCTTCAGCCTCACCCTGGGATTCACCCGCTGGGGCGGTTTCGGCACACCCGAATGGGTGGGCATGGCAAACTACACCCGTATGCTGGCAGACCCGATCTTTCGCCTGGGGCTGCGGAACAACATGCTCGTGGTCGCCATCTCCGTCTTCGGGCAGATCCCCTTCGGCTTCGTCCTGGCGTACATCATCTACCGACGCATGGTCCGGGGAAGCAACTTCTTCGAGACAATGATCTTTCTGCCAATCACCGTCTCGGCGATCGTGGTGGCAAAACTGTGGAATCAGATCTTCTCGCCTGCTGGAGTGGTAACGCAGCTCGTCCGGATGACCACGGACAACCCGCGTTACGTCTTCGCAATCTTCGAGAACCGCGATCTCGCTATCGTTCCTATTCTGGGGGTGATCATGTGGTACTACACCGGTATCTACATGATCATCTTCCTGGCAAACCTGCACAAGATCTCTCCGGATGTGATCGAAGCGTCCATCATGGACGGGGCTACAGAGGGGCAGATTCTCTGGCGGGTGATCATTCCGCAGATGATCAACATCCTCTTCACCACCGCGGTCTTCGCCATCGCCGGAAGCCTGAAGGGGTTTGACCTGATCTTCGCGATGACCGGCGGCGGACCGGCGCACTATACCGAGGTGATCGCGATCTACATGTATTACAACACCTTCCGCTACTACAATTACGGGTACGGCAGTGCCGTATCGATGATGATCGTCGCTTTGAGCCTGGGACTGATAACGGTCCTGCAGGCGATCATGCGACGTGTCGAGGAGCGTTTCGAATGAGTGTCACCCGCCTTCAGGACCAGAAGAATCTCGTGCTCTGGCGCGTGTTTTCCTGGGTGTTCATGGTTCTCTTCACCGTTCTGACCGTCGCGCCGCTATTGTGGCTGCTGTACAGCTCCATGAAGCCCCACCCGGAGATCGTGCGCAACATCTTCTCCCTGCCCCGGTCGTTCTTCGTTCAGAACTACACCGTCGCCTGGGAGCGGGGACGGCTGGGGCTGCTCATGGCCAACAGCGTCTTCTATTCCCTTACCGCGACGGTGATCACGGTGGTTCTGGCCCTTTCCAGCGGCTACGGCATCGCCAAGTTCGGCTATCGCATTTCCGGCGTGGTGTACACCTTCTTCATCATGGGGCTGCTCATCACCGCCCACTCGGTGCTGGTGCCACTCTTTGTGATGCAGACCCGTATCGGCATCGCCGACACCCGCCTTGGCGTGCTGATCCCCTACGTGGGGTTCGGCCTGCCCTTTCTGATCTACCTGTCCACCTCGTATATTCGGGGAATTCCCGGGGCGCTGGAGGAGTCGGCGCGGATCGATGGGGCAACGTACCTGCAGATCTTCTGGCACGTGATCCGCCCCATCGCCGCGCCGGTAGTAGCCACGATGACGATCTTCGCGTTTCTCTCCAACTGGAACGAGTTTGTCTTCGTCTTCGTCCTCACCAGCCGGCAGGCGTTGCGCAGCCTCCCGGTGGGGGTCAACGCCTTTGCCGGTGGTATGTCCCGGGACTACGGGCTGCTGTTTGCGGCGCTGGTAATCGCCACCATCCCGATGATCGTCTTCTATCTGCTCTTCCAGGACCAGCTCAAGAAGGGCTTCGCCGCCGGGGCGGTGAAGGAGTAGCGTCACAGGGTAACCGGCACAGGTTCGCCCCCGTAGACGGCCACCACAGATCAGTCGGCTCGTTGACAGCGGACAGTCTGCTGCGTACCCTTGGAAGCTCAAGGAGCAATCTCGATGAAACACGTTGCCGTTCTGGGGAGTCTGAATATCGATCTGGTGGTCCAGGTTCCGCGCTTTCCCGGGCCCGGGGAGACGCTGCGGGGCAGCAGCTTTCAGACATTTCTTGGCGGCAAGGGGGGTAACCAGGCGATGGCGCTGGCCCGCCTCGGCGCCGCCCCGGTGATGGCCGGGCGGGTCGGGGACGACGACTTCGGCCGCCGCTACCTCGCCGCCCTGAACGATGCCGGCGCCGACGCGTCGCTGGTACAGACGGTGGGCGGAGTTTCCACCGGGACTGCCCTGATCGAGGTGGAAGAGAGCGGCCAGAACCACATCGTCATTGTTGCCGGGGCAAACGGAACGTGGTCGGCTGACGACGCCGCCCAGGCCGTTGGCTCCCTCAGCTCGGGAGACCTGCTGCTCCTGCAGCTGGAGATCCCCTACCAGGCGGTGTGGCAGGCCATACGCACCGCCGCCGCCCGGGGTGTCACGGTGATTCTCGACCCCGCGCCGGCGCCGACGCAGGATCAACCGATCCCCCCTGATGTGCTGGCCAGCCTGGGGTGGATCACCCCCAACGAGAGCGAAGCCGCGGCGATCACCGGGGTGGACACCTCCACGGAGGCGGGGCAGCGAGCCGCGGCGGTTGCCCTTATCGAGATGGGGCTCACCCAGGGGGTGGTCAAAGCGGGTGCCCGGGGGGCGTGGCTGGCCACCAAACAGGAACCGCAACCGGTGCTGATCCCGGGATTCGCCGTTACCGTGAAGGACACCACCGCCGCAGGAGACTCCTTCAACGGCGGGCTTGCCTGGGCTCTCTCCCGAGGGCTGCCACCCCGGGAGGCGCTGCGTCAGGCCAACGCCGTGGCCGCTCTCAGCACCACCGCAATGGGAGCGCAGACAGCGATGCCTGACGCGGACACCGTCAACGCCCTGCTGAAACGCTTATGAACGGCGAGGTCTGGCTGAACGCCTTCCTGGCGCTCTTTGCTATTGTAAATCCCCTGGGGAATATGGCTCTCTTCGCGGAGTTTACCGAGGAGCTGGACAGCCGTTCCCGCTTCCGCATCTTCAACATCGCCGCCGGAACGGGTGTTCTCACCCTGCTGGTTATGTCTCTGGCAGGCAGCTGGATCATGACCACCATATTCCAGATCGGGATCGACGAGTTTCGCATCGCCGGAGGGGTGATCCTCACCGTCCTGGCGGTGCGGTACATCGTCTTTCCCCCTCCAAAACAGACCGTCCAGCACCACACCGCCGATTCCATCCTGCAGATGGGGGTGGTCCCCATGGCGGTACCCCTGCTGGTGGGTCCCGGGTCGATCGTCACGGGGATCCTCGTTCTGGATCGGGACGGCGTCATGGTAAGCGTCACCGCCACAGTGGCGGTCTTCGCGGTGTGCTGGGTCCTCCTGCAGGTCTCGCCGCTGATAAACCGCTTTCTCGGAACGGTGGGACGGCTGATCATCGGCCGTATCCTGTGGATCTTCATCGGGGCTATCGGGGTGAGCTTTCTCACCAACGGGATCAAAGCGGTATTCTCCCTTGTCTGAGAGACGCTTTTCTCGGGACAGGTTTGTCGCTACCTTGGTATCGTGACAAAAGCGCTCCTGACAGTCCTGTTGCTCCTCGCGGTCCTGGCGTCCGCCACCGCGCGAGACCTTTCTCTGACCGAAGCGATCGAGCTGGCCCTCAGGCGGGACCCGCAGGTACAGCGCAGCGAGCTGTCCCTGGCGGCAGCGCAGCGAACCCTGGACCAGCGCTGGGGACTCTTCCTGCCCGCGGCAACGGTCCAGGCAGGGACCAGCTACCGGCACCCCCTGTTCACCGAGGCCAGACCGGGAACAGACCCCTGGAGCAGCAGCGCGTCAGTCGGGCTGAACCTGCAACTGTCGGCGGCAGTAGGACCACAGCTCGCAGCGCTGGAGGTTCAGCGGCAGATTGCCTCCCTCACCAGGGACACCCGTCTTTTGGCGCTGGCTGCTCAGGTGCGCCGCCGTTACTACGGGCTGGTCAACACCAGGCAGCAGCTGCAATTGCTGCAGGAAGACATCCGCCTGGCCCGGGAACAGGCAGACCAGACCCGGGTTCGCTTTGAATCGGGGTTGGTGAGCCAGCGGGTTCTGCTGCAGGCGCAGCTGAACGCCGAACGGGCACACCTGGCCCTCCGTCAAAGCAGCGCCGAGTACCAGCTGCAGGTGACGCGCTTCCTGTCCATCATCGGCCTTGAAGAGCCGGCGACTGAGCTGACCCTGGCTGACGATTTCGGTCTTCCGGTGCGGCGAATCGATCCGGACCAGCTATCGGAACGCCCGGCTACCGCTCTGGACCTGGCCTCGGAGGAACTGGCCCTGCGCAACGCCGAGCTCTCGCTGCGCCAGGAGATCCTGGCAACCCGGAGCCCCACCCTGGGACTGTCCAGCAGCTGGAGCTCGTCCTTTGCAGGAGAGAGCTGGTCAGACTCGCTGAACCTGTCTGTTTCGGTATCCATGCCCCTGGACGGCTTCATCGCCGCCTCCGGACGGGGGCAGCGGGTAGACCGGGCGGAACTGCAGCGGCAACAGGCGCAGATCACCCGGGACGACCAGCTGGAACAGCATCGCCTCACTGTTCGGGATCTGGTGGCGCAGATCAACCAGGCAGTGGAGCAGCTGTCCATCGCGGACATGCAGATCGACCTGGCTGAACAATCGCTGGAACTGACCCGCACCGGTTTCGACCGGGGCACGGTGGAACGTCTGGAACTGGAACGAACCCAGCGGGATCTTCTTGACGCCCGCATCTCCCGTGCAGCCGGAGAATACCGGTACGCGCTGGCGGTGACCGACCTGGCTCAGCACCTGGGGGCGGAGAGCCCGGAAGCGCTGTTGCGGGAATTGAGACCACTGGAGGAACGATAACGTGAGAAACGGCGAACGGATCGTCAATGCGGTGATGGTTCTGGTGATCGTGGTGGTCGCCGGGGCCATTCTATGGAATATGCAGGAACCGGAAGCACCCTCAACGACCCGGCCAGATGCCGGTCCCCGTCGCCCCGCCGCCGCTGCCGGCCCCGATGCCACAGCGGTACTTGTTTCGCCGGTGGATACCGGAACGGTTCGCACCACCGTGCGCACCAACGGTGAGGTTGTGGTTCGCAACCAGGTTCACGTGTTTTCCACCGTTGCCGGACGGGTGGCCACGGCGCCTCCGCCCATTGGCGCCACGGTACAGCAGGGGCAGAGCGTTGCCGTGATAGACCCGTCCCGCCCGGGAGAGACGTTCTCCCTCAGTACCGTCACCAGCCCCGTCGGGGGTACCGTCACCGCCGCGGGGGCAAACGTCGGGGATACCGTAACCACCCAGACCACCCTGCTCACGGTGAGCGACCTCTCCCGCCTGGAAGTTCGCACCTGGATCCCCGAGCGCTTCATCGGGCTGCTGCGGCCGGGGCTCACAGCTACCCTGACCTTCGAAGCGTACCCCGGAGAGACCTTCGCCGCCAGGGTGACCCGTCTGGCACCGCAGCTTGACCCGGCCAGCCGGACCCTGGAGATCACCCTGGAACTGACAGCGCCGGACAGAAGGGTGCGTCCGGGGATGTTTGCCACGGTGGAACTGGTCACCCGGGAACGTTCCGGGGTGCTGACGGTACCCCGGTCAGCGGTCCTTGAGAGCTGGCAGGAACACTACGTCTTCGTTGTTGACGCCGACGGCGTAGCCCGACGTCGACCCGTCACCCTGGGGCTTGAAGGGGCCGGCACGGTAGAGGTGACCCAGGGGCTGGAGCGGGAAGAACAGCTGGTGACCAGGGGGCAGACCTTCCTCACCGACGGCGTTCCGGTACGCATCGTGGAGGACCGGATATGACCCTGCCGGAACTCTCGGTACAGCGACCGATTACCATCGTGGTGCTCACCACCCTGTTGGTGGGTATCGCCATGATCATCATTCCCGGGTTGGCGGTGAACCTGTACCCCGAAGTGAGCCCACCGGTGATTTCCGTCTCCACCTCGTTTACCGGCGCGGGCCCGGAGGACGTAGAGCAGAACGTGACGATACCGCTGGAGGCGGCCCTCGCCGCGGTGACGGGGCTGGATTCGATCACCTCGACCTCCGGCGCCGGTTCAAGCCGCATCACCCTGCGCTTCCGGTACGGAGAGGACCTGGACGAGGCGATGCGGGAAGTAACGGCAATTCTGGCTACGGTGACGAACCGCCTCCCCGCAGATGCGTCGGCGCCGGTGGCCCGTAGCTTCAACCTGGCCAACGTGCCGATCATGCAACTGGTGATCCGGGGCTCCTACCCCCTTGAAGAGCTTCGATCTGTCGCCCAGGATCGGGTGACCCCGGCGGTGGAACGGATCCCCGGTGTTGCTGCCGCCGATGTGGCCGGCGGGGGCAGCCGTCAGGTGCGGGTGAACCTCTCCCAGAACCGCCTCGCGGCGTACCAGCTTACCTCCAGCGCGGTCATCGCCGCGCTGGGCAACCAGAACGTGCTGGTCAGCGGGGGGACCCTCGCCCGGGACGCTACCGAGTTCCAGCTGCGCATCAACGAGGAGATCACCTCCCTGGACGAGTTGCGTCGGGTTGTGATCCGCGCCACCGACGGTGGGGGCGGGGCCGCCAGCGGAGGGGCGCGAAACCGCCTGGTTCGCCTTGAAGATGTTGCCGACGTCACCCTGGCCTACAGCAGCGAGTCCACCAGGGTCTACGTGAACGGCCAGCCCGGGGTGTTTGTGCGGGTACAGAACAGCAGCGACAGCAACGCGGTGCAGGTAGCCGACACGATCCGCGCCGCCCTGGAGGCGATCAACGCCGACCTTCCCCAGGGGATGGAGGTCTCGGTTCTCTCGGACAACACCGCCCTGATTCGGGCCACCCTCAGCCAGGTCTACGACGCGGCACTGCAGGGGGCGGTTCTGGCGATGGCGGTCCTCTTCTTTTTTCTGCGCAACATAAAGAGTACGATCATCATCGGTCTGTCCCTGCCTATCTCCATCGTCCTCACCCTGATGGCCATGTCCGTCACCGGCCTCACCCTCAACCTGCTGACCCTCACCGGGCTGATCATGGGGCTGGGAATGGTGGTAGACGGCTCCATCGTTATCCTGGAAAACATCCACAACTACCGCGAACGCGGGGCCAAAGCAGCAGTAGCGGCGATTCTGGGCAGTCAGGAGATGTACCGGGCGATCATCGCCTCCACCGCCACCACCCTGGCGGTGTTCATTCCGGCGATGATCTTCAGAAACGAGCTGGAGTTCATGGGGCAGTTCTTCGGTGATCTGGTCTTCACCGTGGTGATCTCCCTGATCGTCTCGCTGATCGTGGCGATCACCATCGTTCCGGCCCTGGCGGGGGCGCTGCTGCCGCTGAACACCCGCGTGCAGAAGCCGCTTCGCCTGGCGCCGCTACGCATTCTGGACGACGGTATGGAGCGGATGTTCAAGGGGCTGGAGCACGGTTACCGCCGCGCCCTGGAATACGCGACGGGGCATCGTCTGGTGGTGATAACCCTCACGGCGCTCATTCTTGTGTACTCGCTGATGCAGTTCGAGGGCACCGGCATCAACCTCTTCGTCAGAAGCCGCACCGACGATACGGCGTTCTTCTCCCTCACCATGCCGGTGGGTACCCCTATCGAGGAGACCGAGGCGGTGCTTCTTGAACTCGGAGAGGTGGTGGAACGGGAAGTACAGGGGTGGAACACCATCGTCATTTCTGCGGGGGCGGGACGGTGGGGCAACGTTGCCGGTTCCCACCAGGGATCGCTGCAGATCACACTGCCCCCGCCGGCAGAGCAGATCGATACGCCGGCGACGATCAACCGCAAGCTGACCCCGATGCTCACCTCCGTCCCGGGAGCGCAATTTTCCTTCGCCGCGGGACGCCGGGCAGGAACCGGTTCGGCGGTACGCGTCGAGGTGACATCGGAGAATGCCGATCAGGCCACCGCCACCGCCGAAGAGATCCGCGCAATCATGACCTCCCGGCTGCCTCAGATCCTGGACCCCCAGCTGAGCCTTGAGCGGGGCGGTCCGGAGCTGGCGATCCGGGTGGACCGCGACCGCGCTGCCGCCCTGGGTATCTCCGTTCCCGCCCTGGCCCGGGAGATCCGCACCGCCTACAGCGGTACTCGAGCCACCACCATCAAGGACGATGGCGTGCTGCTGGATGTCTTTGTGCAGCTCCGGGAAGAGGACCGCCTGGGACCACAGAGCCTGGACGGCATCCTCGTGTCCGCCGGCGGCGGTACCCTCATCCCCCTGTCCAACGTGGCGTCATTCGTTGAGGGGCGCGCCCCAACAAGCATCAACCGGGAAAATCGTCGGCGCATCGTCACCGTCAGCGGCGACCTGCCGTCGGAAGTCGCCGCCACCGAGTTCCAGCCGTTGATGGAGCAGACGATCAGGGAGCGACTCAACGTTCCCCAGGCGGTGGAGGTCTCCTTCGGCGGCGAAGCTCAGGAGATCAACCGCTTCGGCGGCACCTTTCTGCTGATCATCGCCGTGGCGGTGATCCTGGTCTTCGGGATTATGGCCAGTCAGTTCGAGTCGTTCCTGGACCCGCTGGTGATCTTCTTCTCCATCCCCCTGCTGTTCGTCGGGGTGATCTGGATCTACCGCTTCAGCAGCGAACCCTTCTCGCTCTTCGCGGCGGTAGGGGTGGTGGCGCTGGTGGGCATCGTGGTCAACAACGGCATCGTTCTGGTGGACTACACCAACACCCTGCGGGCCCGGGGACTCTCGGTGCACCAGGCGGTGCTGGCGGCTGGGCAGAGCCGGCTGCGACCGATCCTCATGACCAGCCTCACCACCATCCTGGGGATGGTGCCCCTGGCGTTCTTCCCCGGCGAGGGCGCCGAGACGATGCAGCCCATTGGCAAGACCATCGTGGGAGGGCTGGCGGCCAGTTCGATCATGACCCTCTTCGTGACTCCGGTGATGTACTCTCTCCTGAACAGCTGGCGGGACCGTCCGAAGGGGGACACAACCGAACCGACGGCGGCGCCCGTACCTGCGGAAGACGACGCAGATCAACTCCGGGACGCCCAATGACCCGTATCGAAGTGATCGCCAACCAGTCCGTTCAGCCGGACCTGCTGGAAGCGCTGAACCGCGCCATTCCCGACGGGTACTACACCCTCTGGCGGGACGTTCTGGGTCGCGGCGGCCAGGGTACCCGGCGGGGCGACCCGATCTGGCCGGAACGAAACGTGGTACTCCTGGCGTACGTGCCGGATACCGCGGTGATGGCTATACGGGCGGCGCTGGTGGAGCTGAAGGAGCGTTTTCCCCGGGAGGGGATCACCCTGTTTGAACTGCCGGGGGCGCGGGAGGTGGAGCTGAAGCGCGCCCCTTCGGGACAGTCTTCACCGGGACAGTGACTGAATATCCCTGACCACCAGCTCTCTGACGTGCCGGGGAACCCGCCGGTTCGGCTCCAGCGCCGCCGGGGCCATCTTCCCTGCTGCCAGCGCAAAGAGCTGCCGTTTGGGCACCACCATATCCGGCGGCACGTCCACCTGCCGGGCGTAGCCGTCGCGAATATCGTAGATCCGCCGAAAGAGCTCCTGCCCGGCGGTACCCAGCCTGCGAAACTCGTTGGAACGGAAGAGCCGCGGCGGCCGGGAGGTGTCCGGGGCCTTCTCCTGCACCGCGGCGTTTTTGACCTCGTACTGGGCGCTCAGACCACGAGCCTCCAGCTCCGCCATCAGGTGGTCCCGGAGCTGGAAAAGGTAGGCCACGTCTGAAAGGGCGTACTCCACCGCATCCTGCGCCAGCGGTCGGGTGGTCCAGTTGTAGCGCTGAAAGCGGGATTTCTTCTCGATGGTGACCCCCAGCGCCTGGGAAAGGACGGAGCCAAGATCCCGCTTGGGGTACTCCAGCAGATCCACCGCCGGTTTCAGGTCCACAATCGAATGAATCCTGGTGTCCATCGTTTTGAACAGGAGGGACTGATCGCTCATCGCGTCGTACATCACCTTGGTGATCTGCCGGTCCTCAAAGAACTCCTTCAACGCCTCGGTGCTCACCGGTACCGGATCCACCGCCACCAGCTGCTCGCCGTCAAAGATCTGCACCAGGCACAGCCGTTCGCCGTAGACGTGGAGGTTGAACTCACCCTCGATATCAAGGGCGACCTCGGCATTTCCCCGTGAAAGCAGCTGCCGTTGCCACTGCCGCAGCGCGTCGTCCCCGGTGATGAACAGATATTCCATGGGACCATCGTACCGGCCGTCGCCACCGGTGTCTATCGAACCGCCTCCAGGAGAATCTGCAAGCCCGAGTACCCATAGAACCCGGCGGCAGCGGTGATCGCGGTGAGCGCTGCCAGGGAGATCCACCCCAGCCGGCGCGTTGCAGCATCCTCACCGCTGACCGCCCAGACGAGGGCGGCAGCCACGTTGACCACCGGAATCACAAGAATCAGCGCTCTCATTACTGTACCTCCAACTGGGCGGCCATCGCTTCCATGTCCACGATCTCCGCCAGATCGTTCAGCATCGCCTGCACCGC
>SKHA01000304.1 GCA_007117185.1 Spirochaeta sp.
GTGAAGACACTGGTGGATTCGTTGATAGCGGCTTTTCCGGTGGACTGTGCGGTACAGGTGGAGAAAGACCTCACCGACTTCGTTCTCGTTCCGGCGCGCCTTTTCCCCCTGGGAATCATCATCAACGAGCTGTTGACCAACGTGATGAAGTACGCGTTTGTCGGCAAAGAGTCCGGCACGGTGGCGATCTCTCTTGAGAAGACCGGAAGCCGGGTAACCCTCACCGTCCGGGATGACGGTATCGGCCTTCCAGAGAGCTTTGTCAGCGGTGAATCCAGGGGGTTTGGACTCACCCTGATCGGGATGCTGGCCGACCAGCTGGGCGGCCAGTTTTCCATCGCCAGTGACGAGGGGACCACCAGTGCGGTGACCTTCGAGGTCTGACAGGGACAAGTACTGCAGGAGAGAGCTATTTGCTCCGTTTCGACTTTCCCTTGTGACCCTTGGGACGACGTGCCTGGGGCGAGCCGTTCCCGGGCGGGCGCCAGGGACCGCGCCGCTTTCCTGGCGCTGGCCGTTGGCCGGTGACGCGTTCCACACGGATCTTCGTTCCCTGATAGGTATACCCCGCCAGGGCGTCTTCAACCTGCCTGGCCATGGCACCATCAACCTGCACCTCGCATGAGTCAGCGTCAATATTGATCCGTCCGATGCTGATATTCCCGGAGTCGGTGGCTTTGTTGATGAGTCCAATGATCTGTGGCGGGAGCACCGACTGGCGGCGACCGATATTCAGGCGAAAGCAGACCATGGCATCATTGGAGACCCGTGTGGGCCGGGTCTTACTGAGTGTGGGGTTCAGGTCCTGAGCCCCGGCGTACTGTTCAAGAAATCGATTGAACTCCACCGAGATAAACCGCTGCAGCAGTTCCTCCCGTTCCAGCTCCGCAAGAGAGTCCCGAACGGCCTGCAGGTACGGTCCGACTGCCTCCCCGTTCACTTCTACTTCCTTCACCCGGGCAAGAAGGTCCATCAGCCGAGCTTCGCAGATATCACGTCCCCGGGGGATCCTGGCTTCCTCCATCTTCCGTCCGATGGCCCGCTCGATGTGGGCAATTCGGTGACCCTCGCGCATGTGTACCAGCGCGAGGGACGCCCCGCTTCTGCCGGCTCGTCCGGTCCGTCCGCTCCTGTGGGTGTACGCGGAAACCTCGTCGGGAAGGTCGTAGTGGATGACGTGGGTCAGGCTGTCCACGTCGAGGCCACGGGCCGCAACGTCAGTTGCCACCAGCAGCGACGGGTTCCCTTCCCGGAAACGATTCATCACTGTGTCACGTTGGGCCTGGGCCAGTTCGCCGTGAAGTGCATCGGAGGCGTAGCCATCCCGGGATAGCCGTGCGGATACGTCCTTTACCGTTTCCCGGGTACGGCAGAAGATGATGGCGTACATACCTGTCTTCACATCAATCAGCCGCTTGAGAGCCTCGTACTTGTCGTGGGCATGGACGCGGTAGAAATAGTGCGTGACGGTACCCACGCTCTGGTTCCTGTGACCGGAGACGATCTCGTGGGGATCGGTCATGTACGTGGCGGCGATTCTGGCCACCTCCGGCGGCATGGTTGCGGAAAAGAGCAGGGTACGACGCGCGGGGTTTGCCGCCGCAAGAATTGCATCGAGCTCGTCCTTGAACCCCATGTCGAGCATCTGGTCCGCCTCGTCCAGCACCAGGTATCGCAGGGCCGAGAGGTCGGCAATGCCCTTGTCCAGGAGATCCTTCAGCCGTCCCGGGGTGGCGGTAATAATGTGGGGCCCCGCCCTCAGATCGCGTATCTGCGGCCCGAATGGCGCCCCGCCATACACGGTTGTCGTCCGGAGGCCGGGAAGCTTCGATCCGTACTCTGTAATCTCCCGGGAGACCTGCAAGCCAAGCTCACGGGTGGGGGTGAGGATGAGAGCCTGTGTTGTACGGCTGGCAAGGTCGATATTCTGCAGAATGGGCAGCCCGAAGGCGGCGGTCTTGCCGGTACCGGTCTGAGCCAATCCGGTAACGTCCCGCTGCTCCGTCAGGAGAAACGGGATCATCTCGGCCTGTATTGGTGTTG
The DNA here is from genome assembly GCA_007117185.1 of Spirochaeta sp. GTDB lineage: Bacteria > Spirochaetota > Spirochaetia > DSM-27196 > Alkalispirochaetaceae > Alkalispirochaeta. The sequence continues at coordinate 2,044 of SKHA01000304.1, forward strand.
GTGTTTCAAAGCCGCGGGCGCTGATTGCGTCGAGTAGAGCCGGGATCAGCCCCAGCTGGTTAAAAGATGTCATGGATTCCACGAATACCATTGACCGCTGAATGCGGCGGAGTGTCAAGGGTTGACCAGGCGGGCAGACCGGAAAGCGTCACGCGATCTCGTTCTACGTCCGTTCGAGATTCTCTACCGGGACAAGGAGAAGCCAATCACCGATCAGACAACTATTTTTGATTGAGCCGCAGTTCCCTTCACGAACGTGGTGACAATCGTGGTAACAGTTGGAATGACTTAAGAACGCCGGTTTTCCGGTAGCTCTCTAACTTTTTGTATTAAAAGAAGTTAAACATGGGCGTAGCTGGATTTGAACCAGCGGCTTCTACCGTGTGAAAGTGAATTCTGCATTTTCCCGGCCTTTCCGATTATTGCTCGCATCTCGATAACTCTATATCGGGAAATGAAATAAA
>SKHA01000164.1 GCA_007117185.1 Spirochaeta sp.
AAACCACTGTGGATCATCAGCGGGTTTCTGGGCAGCGGCAAGACCACTGTCCTGAACTCGCTGATCGCCTCGGCCGCCCCCCGAGCGGTGGCGGTCCTGGTGAACGATTTCGGGGAGATCTCGGTGGACCGTTCGCTGGTCAGAGCCCGCACAGGCGTCCACGTGGTCGACCTGAACGGCGGGCAGATTTTCTGCTCCTGCATCTCCGGATCCTTCGTCGACCGGATCGCCGAGCTGGTGGCAACACCGGCAGAGATGATCCTGGTTGAGAGCTCCGGGATGGCCAAACCGGGAGCGCTGGGGCCGATCTTGCGGGAAGCCCGGCGGCGCAGCGCCGAGGGGTTTCACTACGCCGGGATGGTCACCGTTGTGGAGGCGCCGCGGTTTCTCAAGCTGCGGCAGGTGGTCAACGCGGTGGACGAGCAGGCGGTCTACGCGGACCTGCTGGTGGTGAACAAACGCGACCTGGTGGACGCCCACCAGGCGCAGATGGTGACGGATGAGCTCACCCGGCTCAACGGTGCTGCCCGGATCCTGGAGACCACCAGGGGGGCGATAGGCATCGCCGACCTTCCGGGGGAGCCGACAGGTCCGGCCCAACGGGTGGGTCCGGCTGGCGAGCACTACCGCGGCTGGGACGGCGGCAAACCCCACTGTCTCACCTGGCACCCGGAAGAACGCACCGCCCGGTCCCTGGAGGACGCGGTGCTCCAGCGGCTGAAGGCGGGGGCGCTGAGAATAAAGGGATACGCAACAGACCGCGGCACGACGGTGCTGGTCAATGGGGCGGGCAACGAAGTAGAGATAACACCGGCGACGCTGCCGGAGAACACCCCCCTGGGGTTGACGGTTTTCGAACCGGCACAATAACAGACACACCACTCAGGAGAAAGACGATGACAGGAAAAGAACGCATTCTGAATACGATGAATCACAAACCGGTGGATGCCGTCCCGTGGGTACCTTTTGCGGGGGTCCACGCGGGCAAGCTCACCGGCAAGAGCGCCCGGGAGGTCTACACCAACCAGGCGGAGCTGATCCGCTCGCTGGAGGAGGTGCACCGCATCTACCACCCCGACGGGCTGCCTATCACCTTCGACCTGCAGATCGAGGCGGAGATCCTGGGGTGCAACCTTCTGTGGAGCGAAGACGCTCCCCCAACAGTCACCTCTCACCCCCTGGAAGAGAGCGACCAGATTCCCGGGAAGATCCCCGCCCCCACGGACGGACGGCTGGCGATGACCCTGGAAGCGATGCGCCACATGAAGAAGACGGTGGGCGACCAGACGGCGCTGTACGGGCTGTTCTGCGGCCCCTTCACCCTGGCATCGCACCTGCGGGGCACCAACATCTTCATGGACATGTTCGATGACCCGGACTACGTCCACAGTCTGCTAGCCTACACCCTGAAAGTGGGTCAGGCGATCAGCAGATATTACGCCGAAGCGGGGGCCGACGTGATCGCTGCGGTGGACCCCCTGGTCTCGCAGATCTCACCGGACCACTTCACCGAGTTTCTCGCCGGGCCGTTCAAGGAGCTCTTCACCACGATCCGCGACGCCGGATGCGCCTCATCGTTCTTCGTGTGCGGCGACGCCACCCGGAACATCCCGGTGATGTGCGCCACCGGTCCCGATTGCATCTCCATCGACGAGAACATCAAGCTGCCCGAGGCCAAGAAGATAACCGACGCCAACAACGTGGTGATCGCCGGCAACATTCCCCTGGCGTCGGTGATGCTCTTCGGCAACCAGCAGGACAACATGAAGGTGGTCATCGACCAGCTCGATTCGGTGGACCACGCCAACCTCATCGTCAGCCCCGGGTGCGATATGCCCTACGACGTCCCCATCGAGAACGTGGTCGCCTGCGAGCAGGCAGTTCACCAGACCGAGCAGACCCGCAAGCTGGTGGAGAACTACACCCAGGAGTTGCCGGATATCCAGATCGAGATGCCCGACTACGCCACCCTGAAGCGCCCCCTGGTGGAGGTGTTCACCATCGACTCGGATACCTGCGCGGCGTGCACCTATATGTTCCGCTCCGCCATGGACGCCAAAAAGACTTTCGGCGACGGGATCGACGTAGTGGAGTACAAGGCTACCAAACTGGAGAACATCGTCAGGATGAAGAAGGTAGGGATCAAGCAGCTGCCGAGTATCTTCATCAACGGTAAACTGGCGTTCGAATCGATCATTCCGGGGCCGAAGGCGCTGAACGACGCAATCGCCGCCGCCAGGGGGGCGTGAGCGGGGGGCGTAACATCGCGGGCGGGCGGGCCGCCGCGCGGGGCACTCGCCCCACCCGGCCATGACTCACCCCAACGCCAGCCCGCCGCGGGGGGTGGCCCCCCCGCCCCCGCCCTCGCCGCCGGACTCAGCTCCTCCAGTTTCGGGGGGGCTCCGGCTTGTTGGCCAGAATCTCGTCTATCTTCTGCATCACCTCTTCGGTCAGCTTGGGCAGAATGTCCAGCGCTTTCATGTTCTCCCTGACCTGCTCCGTCCGGGAAGCTCCGGTAATGACGGTGCTCACGTTGGGATTCTTCAGGGTCCACGCCAGCGCCAGCTGCGCCAGAGTTGCTCCCAGGTCAGCCGCCACAGGACGCAACTTCTCAACCGTTGCAATCTGCTGGCGCCCCTCTTCGCTCTCGTAGACCTTCCGCAACCACTCGTAGCCGGGCAGAGTCAGGCGCCCTTCGGAGATACCTGCAGCGTATTTTCCCGTGAGCACACCCGAGGCCAGGGGACTCCAGATCGTCGTTCCCAGACCGAAATCCCGGTACAGCGGCGCGTACTCCATCTCGAAGCGATCGCGGTGAAACATGTTGTACTCGGGCTGCTCCATCGTTGGCGGGGTGAGGTTCAGCCGCAGGGCCACCTCGTAGGCCTGACGAATCTGCTCGGCGCTCCACTCGCTGGTGCCCCAGTACAGCGCCCACCCCCGGTCCACCACGTGAGACATCGCCCGAACCGTCTCTTCGATGGGGGTCTCCAGGTCGGGGCGGTGGCAGAACACCAGGTCGACGTAATCCACCTGCAGGCGCTGCAGCGCCGCGGCGGTCCCCTCAACGATGTGCTTCCGGGAGAGGCCGGTGTCGTTGGGACCCGACCCGCCCCAGAAGATCTTGGTGGAAACAACGTAGTCCTTCCGGGCCAGACCGAGTTTGCGAATCGCCTTGCCCATCACGATCTCGGATTCACCCTTTTCATACCCTTCGGCGTTGTCAAAAAAGTTGACCCCGTGGTCAAGGGCCGCCTTCATCTCCTCGGCGGCCAGATCGATGTCAACCTGCTTGCCGAATGTTACCCACGACCCGAACGAAAGGGCCGATACTTTGAGTCCTGAGGACCCCAGTCTTCTGTATTCCATAGTTTGAATATAACACCGCAGGGGGGTGCTGGACAAACCGCCCGGAGCGAACCCACCGAATGACCCTGAGCGAGCGGTTTCCCCGCCCTCCCCTTTTCGCTATCATCTGCCCATGGTAGCGGTCCCTCACCTCGCCCTTGAAAACCTGTCCAAGACGTTTCGCGACGGCCGGGGTAACCGCATCGAGGCAGTACGGAATTTTTCCCTGAGGATCAACCACGGCGAGTTCGTCACCCTCATCGGCCCCTCGGGGTGCGGCAAGACCACCACCCTGCGGATGATAGCGGGGGTGGAGGAACCCGATTCCGGGCGCATCCTCCTGGACGGTGCGGTTGTCACAGCCATGTCGCCGCAGCAGCGGACGATGCCCATGGTCTTCCAGAGTTACGCCCTCTTTCCCCATATGACTGTCTTCGACAACATCTCCTACGGCCTGCGCCTCCGTTCGATGACCCGGGACGTCATTGCCCACGACGTGGCCCTGGCGTGCCAGATGGTGGGGCTTGTGGGGGTGGAGCACCGCTACCCCGGGGAGCTCTCCGGTGGTCAGCAGCAGCGGGTGGCTCTGGCCCGGGCGCTGGTGCTGAAGCCGCAGATCATCCTTTTCGACGAGCCGCTCTCAAACCTGGATCCCCGCCTGCGAACCCAGACAAGGACGGCGATCCGCCGGGTGCAACAGCTGCTGGGGATCACCATAGTCTACGTCACCCACGACCAGTCCGAGGCACTGAGTCTGTCCGACCGGGTGGTAATCATGCAGAACGGGGACATCGTTCAGGAGGGGCCTCCCCGGCAGGTCTACCGGGACCCGGTCTCGCCCTTTGTGGCGGACTTCATCGGCCAGGCGAACTTTCTGGACGGCACGATCACCGCGCTGACTGGGACGGCGGTGCAGGTAACGATACAGGATGTCGATCTTACCCTGCCGCTGGATCGCTGCCCCCCTAACGTCGAGATCCACAGCGACGTCCTGGTGGCGGTACATCCGGAGGCGCTCACCATATCCCGGGACCCCGGAGGCGGCAGAATCGCAGGCGTCATCGAGTCCACCTCGTTTCGGGGACCCCTGGTGGAGTACGTGATCGCCTGCGGCAGCGGGTGGGTCACCGTGGTCACCCCTGACCGGGAGGACCAGACCGCCGGACTGACCGAAGGGGTCAAGGTCTATCTCTCCCTGGATCACCAGGCGGTGCGCCTCTTCGGGACGGAACCGTGACGGTCTCTGTCGTGGCGATAGTGACGCTCCTCGCCGCGCTGGGGGGGGTGGCCTGGGCGCTGTGGCGCACCCGGCGGACCGCCGCCAGGTTGACGGCACAACTCGCCCGCTGCCAGGAGACAGTTCGCGCCCGAAACGAGCTGCTGGCCACCCTGGCCCACGAGGTACGCACCCCCCTGACGATCATCCGCAGCGCCAGCGAGGTGATGATCGAGGAGACCCCGGGGCCGCTGGTGGACCGGCAACGGAAGTTCCTGGAATCGATCCGGGCCAACTCGCTGCGCCTGATTCAGTTCTCAGAGAATATGCTGGCCACCATCAAGGTGGATCAGGGGTGGGAGCCCGACCGCACCAAAGCGATCGATCTGCGCCGCCTGGCCCGGGAGGTTGCCCAGCTGATGCAGCCCCTGCTGGAGCAGCGCCGGCAGACGATCCGCTTCAGCTTCCCCTCGCTCCTCTCCCGCCCCCGGGCGGACCTGTCCTGGATCAGGCAGGTGCTGGTGAACCTGGTGCACAACGCGGCCAAGCACATCGCCGAGGGGGGGATGATCGTCATCTCAGCGACGGAACAGGAGGGTGCGGTGGTGGTCACTGTCAGCGACAACGGCACCGGTCTGGTGGGCACAACCCGGGAGCAGCTCTTCCGGGAGTTCTACCAGGAGCAGCCCCTCTCCGGGGTCGGCCAGGAGGGCGCCGGGCTGGGGCTGGCCATCGTCAAGACGGTGATCGAGCGGCACGGCGGTACGGTCTACGCCGGCACCTCCCCTGGTGCGGGGACGATGGTCTCCTTTACGTTGCCGGTGGAGAACACCCGATGAGCACGGTCCTGATCGTGGACGACGAGGCGGATATCCGGGACGTCCTGGAGTTCGTCCTCCAGAACGCGGGATATCACACCGAGGCGACCGGTCGGGGTGATATCGCCCTGGAGCTGGCCCGGGAAAACACCCCGGACCTGGTGATCCTTGACATCGGGCTGCCCGGTTTGAGTGGGCTTGAGGTGTGCCCCCAGTTGACAGAGATGGGAATCCCCGTATTGGTACTCAGCTCTCACGACCGGGACGACCAGGTGGTAACGGGGCTGGAGGTGGGCGCCGAGGACTACGTCACCAAGCCGTTCAACCACCGGGAGCTCTTGCTGCGGGTGGACAAGATCATCCGCCGCACCACCACAGTCCGCCCGGCGGCACCCCCTGCAGTTGTGACGGTGGGGCGGCTTACCATCGACTCCCGCCGCCACCTGGTGACTGTCGCCGCCGACGGAGAAGAGCCGGGGACCCCGGAAAGGGAGATCCCCCTCACCCCCACGGAGTTTGATCTGATCCTCTTTCTTGCCCGCTCGCCGGGGGTGCCCCACACGGTGGAGACGCTGCTGAAGGAGGTCTGGCGGGTAACTGACTGGACCAACGGCGACGAGATGGTCAAGGTCGGGGTCCGAAGATTGCGGAAAAAGATCGAACATGACCCCTCGCGCCCCAGATTTATCCTGAATCGGTGGGGGCAGGGGTACTTTCTAACGGAATCCTGACAGAACGGTAACTAACTTGTCCCTTGTGCAGTCCCGGTATTGACCGTGACAATACAGGCACCAAGAAAGAAGGAGGCTTCACATGAAGCGAATCGTACTGTTTCTGTTGATCGCGGTTCTGGCCGTCACAATGGCCAGCGCAGCGGGGCGCCCCGAAGCGGGAACCCAGAGTAACCGGATCACCGCCTACACCACCCTGGATGAGCAATTGGCCCGGGAGGTGTTCAACGCTTTTACCGCCGAGACGGGGATCCAGGTGGACTACGTCCGCCTTTCCACCGGTGAAGCGGTGGCCAGAATTGAGGCAGAGCGGGCCAACCCGCAGGCCAGCATCTGGTTCGGCGGCGTCGGCATCGGCCATATCGAGGCCAAAGACAAAGGTCTCACCCAGCCCTACCAGAGCCCGGCAGCAACGATGCCGCCGCAGTTCCGTGACCCCGACTATTATTGGCACGGCATCTACGCGGGTATGCTCTCATTCGCCAGCAACAACAACGTGATGCAGCGCCTGGGCGCGCAGCCCCCCCGGAGCTGGGAAGACCTGACCAACCCGGTCTACCGCAATCAGATCCAGATGGCCAACCCCGGATCATCCGGAACGTCCTATAACGTGCTGGCTACAATGGTACAGCTCCTGGGCGAGGACGCTGCGTTCGATTACATGGCCCGCATGGATGCGAATATCACCCAGTACACCCGCTCCGGGTCAGCTCCCGGTCGTAACGCCGCCCTGGGCGAAGTTGGCGTAGCTATCGGTTACTCCCACGACATCGTACGGCTCATCTCCGAGGGCTACCCCCTCACCCTGACCTTCCCCAGTGAAGGTGCCGGGTTCGAGGTCGCGGCGATCTCCCTGATCGCCAACGGCCCTGCGGACCAGCAGGACGCCGCACGGCGCCTTCTGGACTGGGGTCTCGGTGAGACCGCCGCGCGGTTGTACGCCACCCAGTTCGTCGTCCCCTTCGTGGACGTACCCCTGGCGCAGGGCGCAGTTCCCATCAGCCAGGTCAACGTGATCGACCAGGATGACGTCTGGGCCGCCGCCGAGCGCTCCCGCCTGGTGGACAAGTGGAACGATATTATCGGGTCTTCCGCCCGAACTGAGTAGTCTTTCCTCCCGGGGTCGCCGCGGCGCGGCGACCCCGGATCTCTTCTCTGAACTTGCGAGGTACAAACCAGTGTCGACAAAAGCACAGAATCGGGCAATCCTGAGGGAACCGGCGGTGGTGGCGGTCATCATCATGATGTTTCTCCTGCTGGGGTTGTTCATCCTCTATCCGATCTTCGCTGTACTTCGACTGAGTCTGAGTCAACAGGGCTCCTTCTCAGTGGAGGTATATCGCGAACTGTTCAACCGCCCACGGTATCTGCGGTCCATAACTAACAGTGTACTCCTCGGGGCAGTGGTGGCGACGATCGCGACGTTCGTCGGGTTCGTGTTCGCCTTCGCCATCTATCGCGGAGGGATCAAGGGTCGCCGCTTCTTCCAGACGATGGCAATCCTGCCGATCATCTCACCGCCGTTCATGTTTGCCCTCTCGGTGATTCTGCTCTTCGGCAGAAACGGGCTCATCACCGCCCGCTTGCTGGGGCTGGACACCTCCGGGCTCTATGGCCTGCCCGGTCTGATACTTGTACAGACGGTGAACCTCTTTCCCATCGCCTACCTCACCCTGAGCGGGATCCTGCAGAACATAGACCCTGACCTCGAGACAGGAGCGATGAATCTCGGCGCGTCCCGGTTCACCGTGTTCCGAACGATCACCGTCCCCCTGGCTGTACCCGGAATCCTTGCCAGCTGGCTGGTGGTCTTCGTCACCTCCATGACCGACTTCGGTAACCCCATCATGATCGGCGGAAGCTTCGACGTGCTTTCAGTGCAGGCGTACCTGGAGTTCACCGGTATGGGCAATCTGCCCCGTGGTGCCGCTCTGGCGGTGCTGCTTCTGATTCCCACCGTCCTGGTGTACTTCCTGCAACGGGCCATCATGAAGCGGGGGTCCTACGCGACAGTCACCGGAAAGTCCTCCCGTCGGGGCCGTCCCAACACCGGACCGGGCATGCAGGCGGCGCTGATGACGTTCTGTCTGGCCATTACCGGGCTGGTTGTCCTCTTCTACGGAACGATCATCGTGGGCAGCTTTGTGAAGCTCTGGGGGGTAGACTGGAGTTTTACCCTGGACCACTTTTCCTACAGCTGGGACGTCGGATTTGTGACCCTGCGCAACACCATCATGCTGGCGCTCATCGCCACGCCACTGACCGCGTTTATGGGGATGATCATCGCCTTTCTGACGATGCGCAAGCATTTCCCCGGCCGCAACGCCCTCTCGCTGCTCTCGCTGCTGAGCTACGCCATTCCCGGGACGGCCATCGGTATCGGCTATGTCCTGGCGTTCAACGCCGCGCCGTTCCGCTGGTCCGGAACCGCGTTCATCCTGGTAACGGCCTACGTCTTCCGCAACGTCCCCATCGCGGTGGAAAGCGGCATCGCCGCGCTCAAGCAGATCTCGGCCGAGATCGAGGAATCCTCCACCAACCTCGGGGCCACCAGTTCCCAGACGTTCCGTCAGGTGACCCTGCCGCTGATCAAACCGGCGTTTTTCGCCGGGGCAACGTTCACCTTTGTCCGCAGCATGACCGCCATCAGCGCGATCATCTTCCTCGTCTCAGCACGGTGGAACCACGTGACGGTTCTGATCCTGGCGCAGACGGAGATCCTCCGACTCGGTGTGGCGTCGGTGATGTCCACCATTCTCATCATCGTGATCATGGGGTTCATTTACCTGATCATGAAGGCGACCGGTCTCAAACGGGATCAGATTTTCTCTTCGGCCCAGTAGGGTCCGGATACAGGCAAGGAGCACAATATGAGTGAAAACTATCTGGAACTGAAAAACCTGGTGAAAGATTTCGTCGACGGGCGGGGCGAAACGGTCCGCGCGGTAGACGATATCTCCCTGACGATAAAGAAAGGCGAGTTCGTGACGCTGCTGGGCCCCTCGGGCTGCGGCAAGACCACGACCCTGCGGATGATAGCGGGGTTCGAGCACGCCACCTCCGGCCTGATCGAGCTGGAAGGCAAGGATATCTCCGCCGTTGCCCCGTACAAGCGCAACATGCCTATGGTCTTCCAGAGTTACGCCCTCTTTCCTCACATGACCATCTTCGACAACGTCGCCTACGGTCTCAAACTGCGGAACGTCCCCCGGGAACAGATTCAATCCAGCGTGGCCGAAGCGTGCCGGATGGTAAACCTGGTGGGAGTCGAGAAGCGCTACCCCGGTGAGCTCTCCGGCGGTCAGCAGCAGCGAGTGGCCCTGGCCCGAGCGCTGGTTCTGAAGCCGGAGATCATCCTCTTCGACGAACCGCTCTCAAACCTGGACGCCAAACTGCGCATCCAGACCAGAACGGAGATCAAGCGGGTTCAGCAGGCCATGGGCGTCACCGCGCTGTACGT
>SKHA01000258.1 GCA_007117185.1 Spirochaeta sp.
CCGGGAAGCCACCGGCGTCCAGGCGGTGCCGAAGCGTCCTCAAGAAGCAGCCCGTTGGCCACTACGATCCTCAGCAGCTCCAACTCGGAGCTGTTCAGGGAAAAGTCGCTGTTCTCTGCGGCGTTGTAGAACTCCGCCAGCCCCTCGGGACGGTAGTTGTGAGCATTCCATCCGTGACGGCCCACCAGTTCCTCGTCGGTGAGCAAACGTCCCCGAAACCCTCTTTTCTCAACAAAAAACGCCAACCTGGTAAACATGTCACTCTGGGTGCGGTAGCTGGCGTGGTCCACCCAGAGAATCGCCGGATAATCGCTCCAGGCAAACAATCCGAAATCCGGACGGCGCCACAGCTCACGGGGCCAGTTCTGCAGCTCCTCCAGGTCGATGAGGATCGGTTCCAGAGGATCTGCGGAGATAGCGATCGGCTCCACTCCGGTGAGCACCACCGCGTCCGGAAGGGTCACCTGCAGCCAGTCCAACTCTGAGAAGTACATTCGTGGACGAAGAACGGTAGATCGGGTACCAGGTCGGAGTCTGATGCCGATCTCCCCTTCCGGCACCGTAACGGACCCCCGGGGAACCACAGTTCTATCCTGGAACAATTGCTGTGGAGCATCGTAATGGATCCGCAATCCCGAGGTGTGATCTCTGACAACCGCTGAAACCGCAGGAAAGCGAACCCCCTCGGGGCCGTACTCAACAGGCAAACGGGCGTCTGCGGAGTAGGTCCTGCCACGCCCATCCTCGCTCACAGTGTAGCGCGGTGAAGCTGCGGCGAAGTGCATCTCCCTGATTTGATACCCCCCGGATCCTGCCGGAGCGGTGAAATCAACCTCCCAGGGTCCAGTTTCCAACCCTGAAAGCGGTACCGTCAGGCGATACTGTGTAGCCACTCCATCCCGGGGCACCGGTGGAACCAGGATGCGATTGAAAGAGAACCGCCTGCTTGTTTCTCCTGCTTCCACGGTGACGAATCCTCCGGCGATCTCCCCTTCCAGCGTTACCGTCAGAGCCGCCGAGCTTCCCGGACTCTCACCGCGTTGAAGATGAATCGGAGCATTACCGTCGGCAGCAATTCGAAAGCGAAACGGCCGTTGACGTGAGTTTTCCAGCGGGATCACCAGCGATTCCGCATCAGCACGGCGGCGACCAAGATCGCGGACAGTAACGTCCACCGGAGTCTCGCCATCGCTCTCGACCAGTACGGGAAACGATTCAACCGCGGTGTGGCACGCCGACAGGAGAGCAAAAAGTGAAACAGTCAGTACGAGACGGAAGAACATCACTACTGCAGGCGCAGAACACTTCGTGCGATGAGCTGAGCGATCTCACGCTTTCTCTTGCGATTCACCGGGCCATCACTGTTGAGCAGATACTCAAGACGAGTACCGAACTCTTCAGGTTGCACCGCAAGATCCTGCAGCGCCGGCCTGAGGGATCGCCCGGATGGCTCGAACTGACGATTGATCGCGAAAAGCAGGCTGGAAAGGTTCTGGAGAAATGCTGCCAGAGAAAGCTGGAAAAACAGCTCCTCTCCGGCGAAGGCTGCGCTGGAAAGGTCCGCCAGACTATGGTCCATCCGGGCACGGTGAAACCACACCTGTCTGTCCCAGAAGTGATCTGGGAGCTTCTTCAGCTCTTCCCGGGTTTTCTGAAGCCATTCGCTGCGAACCAGAAGCTCCTGACCGTGGACGATCCGGAAGAAACCATACGTATCGTGCATAACCGTTGCGGTGCGCTCATGAGAAAAGGCATCGGCGATGAATCCGTCGATTTCCGGGATCGATTTATACTCGAGACGAACCGGGACGTCATCGACGAGGAAACGGTCTTTCTGACCATCCAGGGTGGTCTCGAAACTCACCACGAAGGAAAGGTCTTTTTCACGCTGATCGACCTGGGGAATGTCGTCCCGAAAACACACATCGTAGCTGATAAAGAAACTCGGATCATAGCGGTCACCACCAAATCTGAGTACCAGAACCGTATCAACGGCGCCCCACTGCTCCAGAACAGGAACAACTCGCTCGTTGGTTATGCTGAGAATCGCGTCCATATCGTGTACTGTAGCATAGTGAGGTTTGATTGCCTATGATTATTGTGGCTCTGCGCCTGGCTGGAAATATCGAGACCTCCCTCATCGCTGTCCAGGACGTACTCTTTTCCCGGGACGCGCTGGTGTCGGCTCGTCTCTTCCCACCGTTGATCCCGGTTATGGCGGTGGATCCGGCCGCGATAACCGGGACAACTGTATCCCGTCTGTTGGCAGCGCTGGATCGGGTACGCCATCACGGACCGGTTGATCTGCTGCCTGGGGTTCCCGGGGACGGTGCGGAAGCGGAGCAGCGGTTGCCCCCTTCCCTTTCCGGACCGTTCGCCGGAGTAACGGGGTACACCGTTGGCCTCAGGGGGTTCTCCCCACTCCAGGAGGCTCTATCGGATGAACTGACCAGGATATTCGGGGGCCATGCGGTGGAGAAAGCAGCGACGCCGCAGGTTGTCCTGGCATGGGAAAGGCGCTTCGATGTGAATACAGACGTGCCTGCGCCACCAGAGTTTCCGGCAACTCGAGCGTTGTGGATGGTTGCCTACGTTGTTGAATCCGCCAGCACCCACAGTCGGGGCTGGTGGGACGGAGCGTTGTGGCAGGAGTGTTTCAACCGGCGCCTCACGGTGCGAGATCATCCCCCACTGGAGCAATAACGATCCGGTTTCTTCCGTTTTCCTTGGCGCTGTACAACGCGGCATCCGCCGCTTCGCCCATCTCAACGGCTGTCTCGAAGCGGGGAAACTCGGCGAGGCCGCAGCTCAGGGTCACCGTAAACTCCTGCTGACCGTCCGTCTGGCGGAGGGAGGAGAAACTCTCGCGTATCTCGTCAAGAATGCGGTGTGCCTGGGCAGCATCGGTGTTGAAGAGGATCACACCGAACTCCTCACCACCGTAGCGACCGATGGTATCGCTCCGCCGCAGCCGTTCACTGAGCAACCTGGCCAGACTCTTGATTACCCGGTCTCCGGTGAGGTGACCGTAGGTGTCGTTTACCGATTTGAAGCGATCCAGATCGATCATGGCAAAGACCAGTTCGATACCCATACGACGAGCCCGCTGCAGTTCATTCTCCAGCTGCTGCTTCAGGTTTGTGTGGTTCAACAGCCCCGTCAGGGAGTCCCGTTCCATGTAGTACCGCATTGACCTGGTTCTGTTGGCCAGGGTTCTGACCATCGCTACCAGGTGGTCAGGATGGATGGGCTTCTCCAGAAAGCCATCCCCTCCCGCTTCGATCGCCTCAAGCTGTTTCTCCACGTCCTTTTCAACGGACAGGTACAGAATCGGGATACCGACGAAGTTCTCGTTCTGGCGGATAAGCTTTGCAAGCTCGGGGCCGCTGCACCCGGGCATGTACATATCAAGAAGGATCAACTCGGGTCGATATTCCACAAGCACCTGGAAAATGTGACTGGGATCAGTGACCACTGACGTGATCATCCCCGCATCCTGCAGAACCAGTGCGGTGCTTGATACCTGTTCCGGATCGTCGTCAATGATCAGGACGTGAACCGGCCCTTCCCGATTCTCACCGGTAAAGCTCTCAATATGGTCAACGAAGCGGGACAGATCCACCGGTGTGGAGATGAAGGCATCCGCGCCAAAGCGCACGGAACGCAGTCGGGTTTCGAAATCATCCTCCTGACCGACGAGAAAGAGAACAAGCTTTTCACGATATTCCTGGCGCAGCGACTTCAGGACGCGCAGCCGCGCAGGCTGCCGGGAGAAATGCCCGGCGTCAGCCATGATAACGGCGTGGCGATAGGGCGAGTCCTCCTGCCCCAACTGCACGCTGCAGAAGTCCGGTAACGAGAGAATATCCTCGGCAAAGCTCACGGCGAATCGGAACACCGCCACCTGCTCGCCAAAATCCTCGGGAAGCCCGGGAACGTCTCCCACCAGGATGAGGACCCGGTCGTATCCGGGTGGTTCTACCGTGGTCGCCCGCGGTGCCGCCGACGATGCCTGGTCGGCGGTCATCGGGTTGGCTGCGGCGCGGTACAGCTCCTGAAGAGCGGCGGTGGTGCGTTCTGACGGACCGGGTGACTCTGTAGCCAGGTCCCGCTCAATCTCGTTCTCTGCAGCTCTGGCGCGAAGACCTATCTCCTCAAAACCGAACGTCGCGGCGCTGCCGGCAATTCGATGTACCCGAAGACGGAGTTCCCGCAAGCTCTCCCGGCGACCTACTGACGCCTGGTCAGCCAGTGCGCGGACCTCTCTGATCACATCAGGAAGGGCTGAGGAGAATTTCTGCGCGAGTTCCTGTAACCGCGCCTGCACACTATCCGGTAATGAACTCATCAGTTTCTCGGTGATTGCATCATAATCAATCTGTGCGGGCAATACAATCCATCGCCCAGCGGGCGTGCTCTGACAGGATGGGGTCGTCGTCGGATGCAACTACGTGCAGCTCCGGCAACAACGACCGGTAGCGCATGTTCCCGGCGACAATACAGGCGTTTCGGATCAACCCCTCCCGTCCGGGGCGCATCAACGGCGACCCGGCAAAGCGAGACACAAAAGCGTCACGAGAGGGAAGCTGCAGGATCTCTTTCAAGAGCACTCGCTCACCGGCGATAGGCTTGAGGAAGGCGGCAACATCGGTTGTTGTTGCCCGAACGTTGAGGGGACAGGTCTCCTGACAGAGATCGCACCCAAACAGCCACTCTCCGATGGCGGGGCGCAGCTCCCGTGGTATCGACCCGCGGTGTTCGATGGTCAGATACGAGATACACCGACGGGCGTCGATCCGATGCGGTCCGAGAAGCGCGCCGGTGGGGCAGATATCAATGCAACGGCGGCAGGTTCGGGGACACCCCCCGTGCAACGGTTGTACCTGAGCGGTGGGGCCCCAGTGCTTCGTTGAGAGGACTTCTCCAAGGAGAAACCAGCTTCCGTATTGACCGCTGATCAGTAACGTGTGGCGACCGGTAAAGCCGATCCCGGCACGCTCCGCGTAGTGCCG
Organism: Spirochaeta sp.; assembly: GCA_007117185.1. Taxonomy (GTDB): domain Bacteria; phylum Spirochaetota; class Spirochaetia; order DSM-27196; family Alkalispirochaetaceae; genus Alkalispirochaeta. The sequence goes on from SKHA01000258.1 coordinate 5,013, forward strand.
CTCCGCCAGTGGTGTCGCGTCTGTCCACGACCGAAAGGTCTCTCCGGGATATTGTACCTGCAGTGCCCGGGAAACCCGTCGGAGGCGGTTTCCCAGCTCCTTGTGGTAGTCCCGGCCCCAGGCGTAACGGGCCACCCGCCCGGAAGGCTCCTGAGGCGGCGTGGAGCCCTTCTGGTAATAGTTGATCGCCGCAAACAGGATCGACTGACACCCCGGGAAAAACTCTGCCGGGTTGTACTTCAGCGGGCGGTGCTTCTCCATCCACTGCATCGTGCCGTGCATGCCCTGGGCGATCCATTGGTTGTACTCCTCGGAGAGCTCGTGTGCTCGCTGGGCGTCGGCGACGCCCACCAGCGCCAAACCTTCGGCGTGAAAGCGTTCCTGCAGCGCCGAGTCCACCGGCGGGAACCATGGCTCTTTGACGATCACGTGGTCCCGTCCTGCGCCGGCTCCCGGGAGGGACAGAGGTCGTTCAGAGGGCAGGAGGGACACGCAGGCTTGCGGGCAAAGCAGTACCGTCGGCCGTGGTAGTTCAGGCGCATACTGGCACTGTTCCAGTATTCACGGGGCAAGACGGCGGCAACGTCTCGCTCGATCCGAAGGGGATCCCTGGCGGTGGTGTAGCCCAGTCTTCGTGCCACCCTGCCGAAGTGGGTATCCACGATTATTGCAGGCTCGTCGTAGATGTGCAGGAGAATAACCCCGGCGGATTTTCGACCGACCCCTGGGAGAGAGACCAGATCCGCCATCGTGTGTGGTACCTGCCCGTTGAACTCCCGGACCAGCGCTGCGGCGGTGCCGATGATGCTTCTGGCTTTCTGCCGGAAGAAACCAACTGAGTGAATGATGCTCTCCACCTCACTGTGGTCGGCAGCGGCCAGGGAGTTGGCATCACTGAAGCGTTTGAAAAGCTCAGGCAGGATCGCGTTGACCTGCTCGTCGGTGGTCTGCGCGGAAAGAATGACGCCGATGAGCAGTTCGAAAGGGTTCCGATACTGAAGCATACTGGGAATCTCAGGGTATTCGTCGCTCAGGCGTCGCAGTATTCGGGTGAACCGTTCCACGCTGGCAGAGTAGCACGGGTTCTGCTTTTTTGGATATCGCCGCAGTACAGACCAGGCTCGGTACTGGAGTGGCCTTGACCGGGGACGCACTGCTTTCTATACTCATCGCCTGTCCGGGATGTAGCCTAGTGGCTAAGGCGCCTGCTTTGGGAGCAGGAGATCGGAGGTTCGAATCCTCTCATCCCGAGTCCTGCGCTCATAGCTCAGCTGGATAGAGCACCGGCCTTCTAAGCCGGGGGTCCCAGGTTCGAGTCCTGGTGGGCGCGGTAATCGGCTGGCCTTCAGGGGTCGTCGCTACCGGGAGCAATAACACGTCCAGGACTCGAAACGGAGCGAGCGCCGAGCGGTAGCGAGGATGAGCGGCCATGGATGGCCGCGGAAGCGAGCGAGGCGGCCTGGACGGAGTCGACACGACGTCGACGACGGGAAGGCGAGTCCTGGTGGGCGCGGAAAAGAGGATACATGACTGAGATCTGTCTGGTACGACACGGTGAAACTGACTGGAATCTGGAAAAGCGAACCCAGGGAATCACCGACATTCCATTGAACCAGACCGGCCGCGATCAGGCGCTCGCGACGGCGGAGATGCTCCGGAGTGAGCCGTGGGATGCGGTCTACTCAAGCCCCCTTAAGAGAGCCCACGAAACAGCACAAGTCATCGCCGCACATCTGGGTATTGAGGCGATACACCTGCGCCGGGGCCTCCAGGAACGCCACTTCGGCGATGCCGAGGGGATTCTGGCGTCAGAACGGAAAGAACGATTCGGCAATGGTATGGATATTCCCGGTGCGGAAACATGGGATGAGGTTCTCCATCGCGGTCTGGTTGTGCTGCGGACGATCGTCCGGGATCATCCAGGAGATCGTGTCGTGGTGGTGTCTCACGGCGGGACGATCATGAATCTACTGGGCTCTCTCTCTGATGGTGAGGTGGTACCGGGAGAGGTAGCGTTGGCGAACGCTTCAGCCAACCTTCTGGTCTGGGATGAACGCTGGCAGCTGAAATGGTATAACCGGACCGCTGACACCATGCTGCCCCTGGATCGGTAGAGTCTTCCACCAGGGCGTGAAGCCCCCTTTCTCCCTAAACCAGAAGGTCTACCGCGGCTCCCAAAGCGGGATCGGTGACTGTAAGGCCCTGTGCTATCTGTCCTTCTGAAGCGGTGCGAGCAACCGAACCGGCACTGGACACCATGTTGACCATCTGGTCGCCCTGAGATTCAACAACGTCAAGGCTCCTGGAGAGAATCGCCATCGACGCTTCATTGCGTACTGCAGCCTGCTGCGTGTTGGAGTGCATCTGTGCGATATCGACATTCATACCTTCAAGTATACCACCAGAACCGCGGCGCATCCATCTCAGCTGTGGATAGGACGGCACTGAGGACTCGTTGATGCTCATTCCGGCACTATCAGCACCTCCGCGGGACCACTGAACGTCTCCTGAAGCAGGCGAATCTCGCCATTCACTGCAAACAGCGTGGTGATTGTGGTCTCGGCGTCGCTTCTTCGCACCTCAAGCGGCCAGTGTCCCTCCGCCGGCACATCCGCGATTGCGTTGTCGTTGGTTCTGGTCAACGAGGGAGGATCCTCACCGGCGTGGTCGTCCACGTCCAGAAAGCGGGCTGAACGGATCCCCTCGAGCAGGACGATCCGCCGACGTCGTTCCACCAGCTCTTCCCTGAGCTGGTGCAGGAGGCGATCCAGGATCTCTCGCTGGTGGTGATACTCTGGTTCCACCTGGTGAACGAGAAGATGGGTCAGCTCCCGATAGGGTTCGTTTGGTGCGTTGATCCATCGCAGTGACCCCTCACCAGGGTTGTACCTCACCAGCTCGGTGGAGCTGTTGGAAATATTGTCTTCTTCGTTGCGATCCCAGTTGTTTGCGAGTACCACCGTCACCTCACCGCTGGCGTGGTCAAGGACGTAGGCCCAGGCAACCATCGCGTGATGACGGCGCGGAGCAAGGACACCCATCACCACCGGCGCACCCTGGTCGATGGAGCGCTGCAGCACCGCCAGTTCTGCCTCGACCTCATCTCGGCTCATCGGCTGCTCTGGAACGCCACGCCGGGCGAAGAGTTCAAAGACGATGTCATTCTGCAGAAACTCCATCTCCTGCCTCACGGTGCGGTTTGCCTCACCGATAGCGTAGATGGAGCGGCTGAACCGCGGTAAAGCCTGTGGATCCCGAAGGTAGCGTACCGCAGCTCCGGCAAATGCGTAGCACAACCCAAGTTGTTCTCGCAGGACGCGGTAAGCGTACACCGTCAGAAGCGCTTCATCGATCTGATCAACCCCACCGAAGCGCTCTGTGACCCAGGGAAGCAGGAGCGTCGAATAGGACTGCACCTCGCCGCGGTATTGGCTGTCGTTGGCGAAGCGGAAGTTGTCGCGACCCCACTGGAAGTCGGTGAAGGCGACGGTATACGAGAACTGTTCCGAAGGTACCGAGTCGTCCGCCCGGGCGATGGTGACAGTCAACTGGTGCACTCCCGGCTGCTGAAACGGGCTCAGGAGTATCCGCGATTCAGGAGTTATCCCCCGCTGCCGGACGGTTACACTGTCAGACTCCAGGAGCATGTCGAATACACCCGGTCCATCCGTGCCTGGTATGTACTCAACCACCGGCGGACTTCCTCCGTGAAGGCGCAGCTCAGCAACAACGGGGTGGACACCCCCCGGGGTTGCCAGAATAGCCGCGACCACCAGAAACCGGAAGGTTACCATCACCTGTGGTGCTCCCATGAGCCACCCTCCCCGGCACCATCCCCTCGAGTCAACACGTCCAGGACCTCCCGAGCCAACGCTGCAGGCACGCTGCTTCCAGGCCGTCCGATCACCGTCTCGCCGGTCACGTTTCCCATCCATACGCCCACAACGTACCGCGGCGAGGCGACGATTGCCCAGATGTTGCTGAACTGGTTTGCAGTTCCCGTTTTGATAATGGCCCCCCCCGCTTCGGAGGTGGGGCGGGCACCGAAAACCGCAGCGCCCTCCACCGGATCATTGAGGATATCCACCATCGCTCTGGTAGTATCCTCGCTGAATACCCGTGGCAACATCCTCACCTCTTCCTCTGGGGAGAGTTTGTGAAGAACCGGGGTCCGTGGCACCCCCCGGTTCAGAAATACGGTGTACGCGGCAACCAGCTCCAGAAGTCTCACCTCCCCGTTCCCCAGGGCAAGGCCGAGGCCCCAGTCGGCGGGATACTCCCTCAGGGACTGGAATTGCAGTTGATCCAGCACTTCCAGGAAGACGGGTACCCCGATTTGCTGGAGGGTATACACAGCCGGAACGTTCAGACTTGCCGCCAGGGCGGTGCGGAGAGGCACCGGGCCGTGGTAGCGCCCGGTGAAGTTCTGCGGCGCGTATACCCGCTCCTCCCCCGCCGCCGCAGCCAGGGGATCGCCGGGAAACTCCAGGGGCAGGTCCGGGAGGATCGTCTCAGCGGTGTAGCCCCGGTCCATCGCGGCAGCATA
>SKHA01000054.1 GCA_007117185.1 Spirochaeta sp.
AGCCCTGGAGATCGTCTACCCGCCGCAGCTGATCCGGTTCACCAGGGACTGCCTGTTTATCCTTACCGGAGGCGCTCTGAGAGCGGAACTACGCCAGGGCGGTGACTCCAGCGACGCGGTAGCGACGATGGCGATTGAACACGCAGTGGTGTACCGCGCTTCGGCGGGGAGCGAGCTGCGCCTGTACCGCCGGCGCTACGGGTGGCGCACCTACCTGTGCCTTCGCCGCGCCCCGGTTACCGGAGATGCCTCGGGTGCCGGGCAGATGGAAGGTAGACGACGAGGACCCTTCCAGGACGTTGCCCACTGGCCGGACCGGGAAGGCCGAATCCGCCTGCTGAAAGGGCCGGAGTATGGCACGCTGCGGGACCCTGACGAGTTCTTCACCATCAACTGGGTGACCAGCGCGGATATGTCCGACATCGGAATGCGTCTGGAAGGAAGTTCGACCCTGGTGACCACCACGGAGACGCAGATGATCTCCGGACCGGTTTGCGACGGCACGATTCAGCTGACCCCTGCAGGTCCGATCATTCTCCTTCGTGACCGCCAGACCGTTGGGGGGTATCCCCGGATCTTTGTCGTGGTCAGCGCCGACGCGGATCTGCTCGGTCAGTACGGGCCGGGACAGCGGATTCACTTCGTAACGGTGGATATCGCCGAAGCACGACGAGTTTCAGATCTGCGTCAACAGGACCTGACCAGACTTACCGACCGTTTTTCCGCATCCTGAAGGGCGAGGGCCGTGGTATACTCGTGGCCATGCATCTGCTGGAACTGATGGCGATGCTGGGCGCTGCTCAGGGTGTCTTGCTCCTGTTGCTGATCCTGCTGCGTTTTCGAAGCCCTGCAAGTTTTCCCCTGGCCATTCTGGTGCTCACGTTTTCCCTGCGTCTGGGAACGATCCCGACATGGACTCCCCAGGCGTTGACAACCGCGCCGTGGCTGCTTCCGCTGGCCGGGCCCATACCCCTGCTGTTCGGCCCGATGATATGGTGGTATGTCCGTGAGGTTCTGAGGGGTGGCGGGGAGTGCACCGCCAGGCCCCGTTTGTTCATCCTCCATACCCTTCCCTGGCTGGTGGAGGCGATACTGCTGGCCGCTGTGGTTTACGCTGCCGGGAACGACGGGGTGACAGCGCTCGTCGATGACCTGTTCACCCCACCGGCTCCGTGGTGGATGCTCACCCGCCATGCCTTCAAGGTGATTCAGGGAAGCGTATACGCCGTGGCCGCCGCTGCGGCCGTCTTTGGCAGCTGGGCCGAAGAGGCCTCGCCGAAGCGACGGCTTTGGGCGCGGGCGATCGTCCTGGCCCCAATGATGTCGATGCTCTCCTTCGTGGTGGTTGCGATTCAACCGACTGTGGCGGCGGGAAGACCGTTCCTGATCCCGGCGACAGCGATGATGGCCAGCGTATACGTGTTTGCCCTGCTGGCGATGCTGTCTCCGGAGGCCCTCGCTGCCTCTTCCAGGGAGGAGACTCTACCCTGCGGCCCGGCAATTCCGGAAGAGGAGGCACAACGGGTCGCTGGACTGGTCAGGGAAAAACTCGATGCCGGCATCTACCAGGACCCTGACCTCACCCTTGCGGTTCTGGCGCGGACGCTCAAGGTCCACCCTAACCGCCTGTCAAGAATCATAAACCGGGAGTTTCACAAGAACGTCACCCAGGTAATCCACGATAGCCGACTCGACCACTTCATCCGTCGCGTCGAATCCGGGGGGCTGGATGACGGGAGCATCCTGCAACTCGCCTTCGAAGCAGGGTTCCCCTCGAAAACGACGTTCAACCGGGTATTCAAGGAGCACTACGGAGTTCCCCCTTCGGAATTTGCCACCGAGGGGCGGCATCGGCATCTTTCGTCGGAATAGCGAAGGGTGGTCAGGACGCGGTCAATCTCCGGGCAATGAGCGCGGTCAGCAGGACAAACACCGCAGCGGGGGCGTAGATCATCGCCGGGCCAAAGGCGTTATTGATCATGCCATTCACCACCGTTCCGGTTGCACCACCGACGAACATCCCGAACGAAGCGAGAGACATGGCGGTCCCCCGCAGCGCAGGCAGTTGCCCCTGGGCGGCCATGATCAACGTCGATTGCAGTGCCACAAAGGCCATGCCGAAACCGAAAAAGCCGATCACCATCAGTACCGGAACGGTGGCAAAGACCAGCAGAGCCAGACTGGAGCTGCCGAACAGGCCCGCCACAATCAGGAATCGGCGCCCCAGGCGGCGCCGGAGACCGGGAATCACCCGGCTTGCCACCACCGCGCCAGCTCCAAACGCTGTCACTACCAGCCCCACCATGATCAGGGACAGTCCGGTAAGGGTTGCTACATAGTGACCCGCATAGGAGAAGCTGCCGAAGACGGCAAAGCCAACGAAGAAGATTGTGGCCACAATGGCCAGAAGTCCCGGCTTCTGCAACGCCGTGCGATAGCTGGAGAAGAATGAACCCCGCTTCTCTGACAGGTTTCCCGAGGGAACCACCATCAGCACAACGATCGCCAGAACCAGCTCTGCCACTCCATAGAGAATGTAAACCCCACGCCAGGATCCGTACTGGGCGATCACCCCGCCGATGGCGGTCGCTGAAGCGCCGCCGAGAAACATCATGCCCATGACACGAGCGATCGCGCCCTGTCGGTCCTCGTCGGAGAATCGCTCGCCGATCAGAGCCATCGTCACCGGAAAGATGCCCGCGCCAAATGCTCCATTGAACCCCCGGAACAGTAACAGCGAGGGAAAATTGAAGGAGAGACCGCCGAGAATGCTGAAGATCGCCGTACCGAAGGCGGCGGTCTTGATGATGCGTCCACGGCCGAAGCGGTCGCCCAGGGGGCCGAAGAGCAGGGTGAACACCCCGAAGGTCATCATATAGGAGGTCACCGAGAGGGCTGCTCGGGAAATCTCCAGTTCCAGGTCGGCGGCGATGCTCACCAGGAGCGGCGCCGCAGCGTAGTTGTCGCCGTTGGCCCAGAACGCGAGAAACCCAAGGGAGAAGAGGAGGATACCGGTGCTTTTGTCTGATCGATCGGCGGTGTCATTCATGGGGCTTAAAATATATAGGTTTTTATATATAATCAATAGCGAGTGCAGGGAGAGCGGTGTCGGCGCCCCCCTACCCTCCAAAAAACCTGTAGAATGTGGGTATGTCCTTCTACGAGATCCTTGCACCCTGGTACGACCAGCTCTTCCCTACTGATCCGGCGGCGGCATCCCTGCTGACCGCGCTGCTGCGGCGCGGACAGACCTCTGGTCCCGGTCAGGAAACCCTGCTGGACCTGGGGTGCGGAACCGGTTCGCTGGTGACGGAGCTGTGCCGCCGCGGAGAAAACGCCTGGGGGACAGATCGATCCAGCGAGATGATAGCCGCCGGTCGACAACGTGATCCCCGCTGGGCGGCCCGCCTCTCGGTAGCGGCGATGGAAGCAGCCGCCGCCCACAAGGAGGCGCCGTTTGCCCTGGTCTCTTGTCTGGGAAACACCCTTGCCCACCTGTCATCTCATGACGAGGTGCGTCGGTTCGTTGCCGGACTCCCGACGGCGGTGTATCCACAGGGCGCGGTGGTGCTGCAGTTTGTAGTCGTTTCCGCGCTGGCTGTTGGTACATCCCGGCACCTCCCCAAGCTTGTCGCTGAAGGAGTCAGCATGTCCCGGGAGTACCACCGGGAGTCGCCGGAAACGATCCGCTTCGACGCGACACTCACGGTGGGAGGCGCTGCCGGTGGCGTCGGCGTGACCAGTGGACCCGGCAAGTCCCAGCACCACCGGACCTCCCAGCAGCTTCTCGTTCTTGAGACGTCTGAGATCGTCTCGATGCTGCAGGCAGCCGGTTTGGCGGTTGAGGCAGTGACCGCTGGGTTCTCAGGAGAACCACTTGAGCCAGAGAGTTGGGTGCGAGTAATTACCGCACGAGCAGGACAGATCCTGGATACAGGAGGAGATGAGCGATGACATCTGCAGCAGAAACGGTAGATCAGTACCTGGCAGAGCTGGACCCGGAACGGCGCCCGGTGGTCTCACAGATTCTCCTGGTCATTCGGGAGAATCTCCCGGCGGGGTTCGCCGAGGGGATGCACTACGGTATGGCGGGGTTCGTGGTGCCCTTGAGCCTCTATCCTCAGGGCTACCACTGCAAGAAGAACGAACCGCTGCCCTTTCTCTCGGTAGGGGCGCAGACCCGTTCCATCAACCTGTACCACTCGGGGATCTACGCTATCCCGGAGCTGGAACAGTGGTTTCGGGGGCAGTGGCCGCTGCACGTGCCCACAAAACTTGACATGGGAAAGAGCTGCATCCGACTCAAGAATCTGAAGACGATCCCCTATCAGCTCATCGGCGAGCTGGCCACCAGGATGACCCCCCAGGACGTTATTGCCCTGTACGAGAGTCGATAACCTCAGTCACTCAGTCGAACTGAAAGCCGCCGTTCTGGTCGATGATCTCGCCGGTTATGAACCCCGCTTTGGGTGATGCCAGGAACTTCACCACGTGGGCAAACTCGTCGGGCTCGCAGTATCGGCCAACGGGGATTTTCGCCATCACCTGCTTTTGCTGCTCCGGTGTGAGCTGCTTTTCCACCATTGGGGTGCGTACGTACGCCGGGGCGATCCCGTTGACGGTGATACCGTCGCCGGTGGTCTCTACCGCCGTTGAAAAAGTGAGGCCGATGATCGCTGCTTTGGAGACGGAATACGCGGACCCGGCAGTGAGGCCGCCGCACTTCGCCGCCCAGGAGGAGACGTTGATGATCCGGCCCCACCTGGCGGCGCGCATCGCCGGGAGGCACAATTTGGTCATGTAGAACGCGCCGTCCAGGTTGACCGACATCACCCGGTGCCACTCCTCGGGGGTGGTATCCACCATCTTGGCGTTGGAGAGAATGCCGGCGTTGTTCACCAGCACCTGCACCTCTCCCACCTCGGCCGCGACGCGCTTCATCGCGGCGGCACACGAATCGAAGTTGCTGATGTCAAAGGCAATGGGGAAGGTATCCGCCCCAAGCTCCCGGGCCACGGTGGTCACCGCTTCCTCGTTGATGTCCGCCAGGACCACTCGATGTCCGTCTTCGATCAGCCCCTGCGCGGCGGCCCGGCCCATTGTGCCGGCGCCTCCGGTGACCAGGGCGATTGTTGCTTTACCGGTATTCGATGAACTCACTGTGTTTGTCTCCCTGGTGATTGCATTCAGAACGAGGTGATCGTCTTCCAGACGGAATCCTCAACTTCGATACCGTTTTCCAGATTCCGGCGGCGGGTCAGCAGTTCCGGCTCGCCGGGGTACATGATGCGCATCTGCTCCGAGACGGGAACGGACGCTTTTATGTCGGCGATGGTATCGTTCATGATCTTTTCCGCGTATTCTTCGCTGCTGGATTTCTTGAGGTCGATCGCGATCAGCACCTGCGAGAGGGCGTATTCGTCTTCCCCGAGCTTGCCCACTTCGTAGGTGGAGTTGCCCTCGGAGAGCCCCGCGGCGAGCATGTCCAGAACGATAGAGAATCCCGACCCTTTCCAGAACCCGATAGGAATCACCCGCCAGGTCTTCATGATCTCGCCGGGGTCGGTGGTGAGGTTGCCCGCTTCGTCGTATCCACCGGGGAAGGGAAGCTGCTTGCCGGCGTACTTCATCTCTTCGATCTTGCCGTAAGAGTATTGCGCCATCGCCGCGTCTACCACCACGTGTCCATCTTTTCGCGGCAGGGCGATGATGAAGGGGTTGTTCCCGATGCGCCGGTCTTTGGCGCCCCAGGCGGGCATGTTGGGCTGGGTGTTGGTCCAGCAGATACCGACGTACCCGGCGTTGGCCGCCTGCCAGCCGTAGGCACCGCCGCGCATCCAGTGGTTGGTGTTGCGCAGCGCCACCGCGCCGATTCCGTATTTACCCGCCAGTTCGATCGCCCGGTCCATACACTGTTTGGCGTTGAGGTTACCCATGCCCAGGTTACCGTCCCACTTTTCCAGCGCGCCAAGGGAGGAGACCAGGGTCGGTTTGGCCGCCAGGTCGATATAACCCTTTTCGATATAGCTGATCACCCGGGGAAAGCGATTCACCCCGTGAGAGGCCACGCCGTCCACGGTGTTTTCGGTAAAGAGCGTGGCGGACTCCTCAGCGGAGTTCGGATCCATACCGTACTTCACCAGGACCCGGGTCATCTCTTCTTTGATCTGATCGTACGAAAGCTTCATCAATCTACCACCTTTATCATAATGTAATTACATAATGTCATTAGATAGTAGACCGGGTACAGCCCGTTGTCAAGGAAAATCGGGGTTCCCTTACACCGCCACCTTGACGACGATCTTTCCTACAGCTTCGGGCCGTTCGGTGTGGCACTTGGGTTTGTGGCCATCCGAGGGAAAGAAGATCGCGAAATCACCAGCTTCCATGTGGAGCGGTACCGACGTGGCCGGATCGGTGTAGAAAATCAGGTCCTTTTCGTAACTGTAGGGGGTGTGAACTTCCGGCAGCCGCGCTTTCGGGGCCCAGTAGATCGTCTCGTGTCCGCTTACAATCACCTGGATATCGATGAAGAGGCGGTGCGTTTCGAACAGTCCCTCTGACGGTTCAATGGTGGTGTACGACTGTATCTGCGCGGTGATCCGCTCGCCGTCCACCGTGATCACCTGCCCCGGCTCTATCGCCGCCAGATCCCGGCTCTTCAGCCACTCTATCGCCCGGGCGATCTTGGGGTTCACCGCTCCGTAGTCCGCAAGGGTTGTTGTGAGGTTGTCGAGTATCATTGTTCTGTGTCTCCTTTTCGCAGTTGTTCCAGAACGCGGTCCGTCCGCAGCGCGCTGGCGCCGGTGCTGGGGCTGGTACCGATTCCCAGAAGATCGTTGGTCACCATTTGTATGAGGGGTTGCTGCACGTGCTCCGGAGGATCAAAGAAGCTCCGCTTTTCACCCGCCCCGGTTTGTACAACCACCGGTCCGGCCACATCAAGAACAGACAGGGTCATCCTGCCCGTGCTTCCGTATATGAGAATGTAGTCTTCTTCGCGGTCGGCGGCGAAACACCAGCTGCCGCTGCCGTGGACGCCGGTTTCGTGCAGCCACGTACCGGTCACCATATCCTCCACCTGGTACAGGCCACCCTGGTTGGAGGCGATACCGTGGACCTGCCCGATTGGGCCGAAGTAGAAATCCAGCAGGTCCAGCCCGTGAGAACCAACATCCATGATCAGACCGCCCCCGGAAAGCTCCGGGCGAACCCGCCAGGGCAGCTGCCCGTTCGCGTCGGGCCCGACAACGGCGGCATGCAGCGAAATGTGAACGTGTCGGACCTGGCCGATCGCCCCTTCCTTCAGCATGGTGGCCACGGTACGGTACTTCTCCAGGCCCCGGCGGTAGTAGGCGACGTGGAGCGGGATCCCCGCTTCTTCACAGATCTGTACCGTCTTCCGGCTCGCTTCGTATCCGGTGGCCATCGGCTTTTCCACGTAGATCGGTTTACCCGCCCGGGCCACCAGTTGGATGATCTCAAGGTGAGCCGCAGGTGGGGTAGCAATATATACTGCGTCCACCTCCGGGTCGGCGATAAGCTGCTCCGCGTCGTCGTACCACCGCGCCACACCGTGGCGACTGGCGTAGTCCCGGGCCAGCGCGCCGTTCCGCCGCATCACCGCCACCAGCTCAGAACCGGAGGCTTTTTGAAATCCAGGACCGCTCTTTTTCTCGGTTACGTCACCGCACCCGACAATTCCCCACCGTAACTTCTTCATACCGAAACCGCCTTATGACATGACATTATAATATTCTAAAAAGACATTAACAAGGTTGGAATCCTGTAGTATGATAATTGGCGATTATGAGTCTTATTGAGAAGAGCATCGACAAAACGATACCTGTTCCTCTCTACTACCAGCTCAAACAGCATCTGAAGGAACACATCAACAACTGCAACGTTGGCGATGCGATCCCCACTGAGACTGAGCTGTGTGACCACTTCGACGTAAGTCGCCCGACGGTGCGCCAGGCGATCGCCGAGCTGGTCACTGAGGGGCACCTCACCCGCAGCAAGGGCAAAGGCACCTTCGTGACCAAACCCAAAGTGCAGCGGGACTTCGTTTTCGCGATGCGCAGCTTCAACCGGGAGATGCGCGAACACGGCAAGACCCCGGCGACCCGGGTCCTCAACCTGGAGATGAGCAGCGCCAGCGCCACCGTGGCGGCGCAGCTGAAGGTCAACACGGGAGACCAGATCATATTTCTCCGGCGGCTGCGTTTTGCCGACGGGCTGCCCCTGATGCTGGTGAACACCTTTCTCCCTGCCAGCCTGCTTCCGGGATTTCTCGAACACGACCTTGAGAAAAACGCCCTGCACGAGACGCTGAAAGAGACGTACAACCTTGACCTTATCAGGGGGATCCGCGCGGTTGAGGCGATCGCCGCCCCGGACGAGGAGGCGCGGCTCCTGGAGATCAACGCCGGTGCCCCGGTACAGTACATGGAAAGCACTTTTTTCACGGAAGATGAGACGCCGGTGGAGTTTTCCATGGCGTGGTATCGCGGGGATCACAGCCGATTTGTCATCGAACTGCACCCCGCGACACAATGGTCGCGGCTGTGAATAATCAGGTCGGCTCGCTGGCCGATTCTCCCATGATGCGACGCACCGCATACCCCACCACGTTAAGTGACTGCAGCCCAATCAGCAGAAATCCGCTGGGCAGAAGCAGACGCGGCCAGAACACGATAAAGAAGCCACTGGGGCTGTACTCAAAGCGACCCATGTCGGCAAAGAGGTAGCCTGCGGTGATCATCATGTAGCAGTAGTACAGCAACAGCAGGTTTGCCAGGATAACAAACCCCGGTGCGACGATGTCGGCCAGGGCCCCACCGCGTTTTCGCAGCTGATCCTGCAGCAGGTTCACCTGCATGTGCCCGGAGTAGCGCAGACAGGTACTGCTTCCCCACAACCCCACCAGAGCACTGAGATAGCCGGCACCCTCGGTGAGCCAGAAAAACGGCCGGTTGATGACGTACCGACTGGCCACCGAGAGCAACAGCAGCAGGAACATCAGCAAGATGCCTGCTGCCAGTACCATCTGGACGACCTGATCGATACGTCGTGTCGCCCGATCGTAGCCGTCGAAGATTCTTAGTATTGTGGCTTTCATCCCAACCCTCCAAGCTGCATCAGTCGCGGCAACGTCTCGCTGATCGCCGGGACAAGAACGATGAGAACGGTCACGGCGAACTCCTGAATCACGAAGGGCCAGACGTATTTTATCTCATCCACCAGATCAACCTTGCCCACCAGCGCCGCGGTGAGAAGCGTTCCACCTACCGGGGGTGTCATGTGGCCGATACCCAGTACCATGATGAGGATCATACCGGTGTGAACGGGGCTGAAGCCGAGCTGGGTGGTGAAGACGGGCACCAGGATCGGTCCGAACATCAGAACGTTGGCGGTCCTTCCGATGAACATACCGGCAATGAAGAGATCCACCAACACGAGCATGACGATACCGAAACGGCTGTCGGTGACACTGAGCAGCGCCTGGGAGACGTTAGCCGGAATGTTGGGCCGGGTGAC